>DVNN01000177.1 GCA_018714325.1 Candidatus Pelethocola excrementipullorum | reverse complement strand
GATCTGGATGACGATGAATTTGAAGAAGGATTTTATATAGACCTCTTTTAACCACCGTCTGTTTGCTTTGCTCGCATTTTGCGGGCTTTTTTCATCAAAAGTTCGCCAAATGGCGAACTTTCCTATTATATAAAAAAAAGCGTTCATCCCCCCTGTGGATGAACGCCTCTCCTTTTTCTACCATACACCTTCTTCTTTTAAACGCTGCACCAATTTTTCAAACTGTGCATCCTTATCCTCTTCGAACTTTTTAACCACATCCTGGGGATCAGTCGGTATTTGTTCTTCACTATCCTCTGTCTCCAGTTTTACGATGTTCCAAATCTGTTCCTTATAAGCTAGATCCATCTTAATTTCACACTCCATTAAATAAAGTCCTCCCTCAACCTCAATACTTTTATCAAACTGTACTCCTCTTATCCCCATAATAAACTGTATGTACTAATAAATATTATATAATAATTATTATTTAATTACAATGCACACTTTTAAAAAGATTCTGAATTTCTTAAACTGAACAAAATCCCTTTGTTATACCGTGGTTTCTAAGGCAAAAAAACAGAAAGTTAAATGGCCGGGGCTTAAAAATCCACGGCCACTTAACTTAATATCCACTTAATTATTATTAAATCTTGTTAAATATTCTTTCCTGTAACACGAAGCCTTGTCATGGCACGTGCTAATGAAGCCTGTGTATGATAATACTCCTGAATACTCTGTTTCTGCCGCATCTGTTCCTCGGCTCTCTCCTTGGCCTCTTTGGCCCGAAGTATATTGATATCCTCAGGACGTTCTGCGAAATCCACCAGAACCGTAACACGGTTATTGATTGCCTGGGCAAATCCATTGCCCACCACTGCCGTATGCCATTCCCCGTCCAGAGTCTGATACTTCAATTCTCCGGTCTCCACTGCTGCCATCATATCCGCATGATGAGCCAGAATTGACAACTGGCCATCCACGGCGGGCAAGATTACATTATAGGCCTTACCTTTACAGAATACCTTATCAGCGGCCAGAATCTTCAGATAGAAGGAATTTCTTTCATTTTCAGCCATATCTCTTCACTCCCATCAGGCCTCTGCTGCCTGGGCCTCCATTGCTTTCGCCTTCTCGATGACGTCATCCACGCCGCCCACGTTGAAGAACGCATTCTCCGGATACTGATCCAACTCACCATCGATAATCATCTTAAAGCCTCGAATAGTCTCTTTCAACGGCACATATTTTCCTGATACGCCGGTGAAGGTCTCAGCTACATGGAATGGCTGTGACAGGAACTTCTGAATCTTACGTGCACGATAAACCGTATTCTTATCCTCATCAGACAGTTCTTCCATTCCCAGGATTGCTATGATATCCTGCAATTCTTTGTACTTCTGAAGAATAGCCTGAACGGAGCGGGCAACCTCATAATGCTCCTCTCCTACCACATCCGCTTCCAGAATCCGGGATGTGGATTCCAGAGGATCCACGGCAGGATAGATACCCTGCTCAACGATCTTTCTGGAAAGTACGGTGGTGGCATCCAGATGGGCGAAGGTGGTGGCCGGAGCGGGGTCAGTCAAGTCATCCGCGGGCACATAGACAGCCTGTACGGAGGTTACGGATCCATTCTTCGTGGATGCGATTCTCTCCTGCAGTTCGCCTACATCGGTGGCCAGGGTGGGCTGATATCCCACCGCCGAGGGCATACGTCCCAAAAGGGCAGACACCTCGGATCCTGCCTGAACAAAACGGAAGATATTGTCGATGAACAACAGCACGTTTTGATGTTCCTCATCTCTGAAATATTCCGCCATGGTCAGTCCGGTCTCGGCCACACGCATACGTGCTCCAGGGGGCTCATTCATCTGACCGAATACCAGCGCCGTCTTTTCCAGAACACCGGACTCCTTCATCTCGCACCAGAGATCATTCCCCTCACGGGAACGCTCACCAACACCTGTGAAGATGGAATATCCGCCGTGCTCAGTTGCGATATTCGTGATCAACTCCTGAATCAGCACGGTCTTACCAACTCCGGCACCACCAAACAGTCCAATTTTTCCGCCCTTGGCATAGGGAGCCAGCAGATCGATAACCTTAATTCCGGTCTCCAACACTTCTACAACAGGGCTTTGTTCCTCAAAGCTGGGCGGATCCCTGTGAATGACCCAGTGCTGCTCCTCATCCAAACTTTCACCACCATCGATGGTATCACCCAGGACATTGAACAAACGTCCCAATGTCTTATTTCCTACAGGTACGGAGATGCCGGCTCCCGTGGGAGTGACCTCCATATCTCTATGAAGTCCCTCACTGGCCGCCAACATGATACAACGTACCGTATGATTTCCAACATGCTGGGATACTTCCATCACACACCTCTGGTCACCATTTTGCACGGTCAGTGCATCCTTGATGGCCGGAAGATCTTGATTTTCAAACTCTACATCTACAACAGGTCCCATTACCTGTACAATCTTACCTTTATTCATAACACTCACCTCTCAAACGCTGCTTTTTCGTACAGTTATTCGATACATGTATCCAAACACTGTCTCTACTTCTTTTTCTGAGCACGGGCCCCGCTGATCACCTCAGTGATTTCCTGGGTGATTGCGGCCTGTCTCGCCCGGTTATACGCAATCGATAACTCAGCCAACATTTCCCTCGCATTGTCTGTGGAGGACTGCATCGCCATCATTCTGGAATTCTGCTCACTGGAATAAGATTCCACCAACGCACCGTAGATGGTACCGGTAACGTAATTGGGTATGGTCATATTCAGCACATCTTTTTCAGAGGGTACCATCTGGATATCCTCCTGATGAATATCAGCCAGGCCGGTGGGCACCTTTCGCTCAAATTCCCCCTTCTTCAGGGGAAGCAGCTGGAGGGTACGGGTCTCCATGGAGATGGAATTGTTCATCTGGGTGAAGACGATATATACCTCATCCAGCTCTTTGCTATTATACATATCCACAATCTGCTCCGATATCACTCTGGCACGGTGCATGGTAGGCTTTTGAACGGTATAATGAAACTGGGTATCAATCTCATATCCATGTTTCTGAAAATATTGTCTGCCCAGTTCTCCCAGCACAAACAACTTTTTCTGCCCTTCTCCGGCTAACTTTTCCTCAGCCACCTTCACCACATTGTGGTTGTAGGCACCAGCCATTCCTTTATCCGAGGTGACTGCTATGATTCCAATCTTCCGATCCTTTTCCTCCACGTCGGAACGGGTATCAAAATACGTATGTTCCAATTCAGGCATATGGCGGAGAATTCTGGTGATGGCATATTGTAAGGTATAGAAGTAGGGTTCCGTATCTTCCAGCGCTTTTTTTGCTTTTTTAAGATTAGAAGAAGCAATCATATACATGGCATTCGTGATCTTCATGGTATCCTGAATGCTCTTGATTCTATCCTGAACTTCCTTTATATTCGCCATGCTCAACACCTGCTCTTATCTTTGAATTCCTCTGCAACCTCAATGATCTTCGCAATCAACTCGGCGGAAAGAACTTTCTTATCTCTGATCTCCTCTCCAATCTCTGGATAGTCACGATCAAAGTAGTCCAGCATCTCCATCTCATATGATTTCACTTTTTTTGCATCCAGATGCATCAACTTTTTGTGTGTTGCCGCAATCAGGATAATTACCTGTCTCTCCATGGAAAGCGGATTGCACAGCGGCTGTTTCAGCAGCTCCATAAGACCTTTTCCATATTGAAGCTGTTCCTTGGTCGCATCATCCAGATCCGAAGAAAACTGGGTGAATACTTCCATTTCCCGGTACTGAGCCAGGTCGATACGAACACTGCCGGCCGCCTTTTTCATGGCCTTGGTCTGAGCGGCGCCACCCACACGAGATACGGAAAGTCCCACGTTGACGGCGGGACGCATGCCGGAATTAAACAGGTCACTTTCCAGGAAAATCTGACCGTCTGTGATGGAAATCACATTGGTGGGAATATATGCGGATACATCCCCTGCCTGTGTCTCAATAATCGGCAGTGCGGTGATCGAACCTCCACCCAGTTCATCATTTAACTGGCTGGATCGCTCCAACAGCCTGGAATGCAGGTAAAACACGTCTCCAGGATACGCTTCACGTCCCGGCGAACGTTCCAGCAGTAAGGACAACGCACGATATGCCACCGCGTGTTTGGAAAGGTCATCGTACACAATCAGTACATCTTTGCCCTTGTGCATGAAATACTCTGCAATGGCGGTTCCTGAATAAGGAACGATATATTGAAGTGGTGCACAGTCACTGGCTGTGGCAGAAACCACAATCGTATAATCCATGGCACCATGCTTTGTAAGCGTATTCACAAGTTTTGCCACCGTAGATGATTTCTGTCCGATCGCCACGTAGATACAGACAACATCTTTTCCCTTTTGATTCAGGATTGTATCGGTGGCGATGGAGGTCTTACCTGTCTGACGGTCACCGATGATCAATTCACGCTGTCCGCGTCCGATTGGGAACATGGAGTCAATGGCCAGAATGCCCGTCTCCATCGGGGTATCCACTGATTTTCTGTCCACGATACCGGGAGCCGGCTGTTCCACAGGACGAAAACCGTCTTCCTTGATGACTCCCTTTCCATCGATTGGTGCGCCGAGGGCATCCACAACACGGCCGATGAAATTATCCCCCACCGGAACGCCTGCTTTTCTGCCGGAGCGGGCCACCTTTGTGCCCTCTTTGATACCGGTATCTTTTCCAAAAAGGATGACACCAATCTGATGCTTTTTGATGTCCTGCACCATACCCTTCAGGCCATTTTCAAATGTAACGATTTCCCCATACATTGCATGGTCGATACCATATACAGTTGCGATTCCGTCTCCTACATAGATGACGGTACCGGTTTCCTGGTCTTTGGCGACGGCGTCGTAATTCTCTATTTCTTCTTTCAGAATCGATATGATTTCTTCTGAATTAATTGAACTCAACTCGTTCACCTCTTTTCATATTTGTCTTCAACTGCTGCATACGTCCACGAATGCTCCAGTCATATTCACGGCTGCCCATATGGATGATGAAACCACCCAGCAGCTCGGGGTCTTGTATCATAGTGAGTTCCACCTGACTGCCGCCATACTTTTCACATAGAAACTTTTCGATTCTCTTCTTCTGATCTTCCCTGGGCTCCGTGACATAATATAAGGTTGCACACAAGATATTTTTCTTCTTATTGCTGTAATCATGATAAGCATCAAAGACCTCTTTTTGATTATCGATCTGATGATTATCACACATCTTTTTTAAAAAATTAACCATCTCTTTCGGAAATACCTTTCCGATGATGGTATGTTTGACATCCATAGAGATGGTGGGATTGGTAAGAATCTCTGCCACCTCCGGGATCTCTCGGAAAATTTCTTCGGTCTGGTCGATGGCTTTTTCATCAATTCCCAATTCATAAAGAACGATACCATAGCTAATCGAGGTCTCTGTCATCACTCTCACCTGCTTTATCCAAGAATTGATCATAAAGTAACTGGTCGCTTTCCGCTCCCGACTTCTCTCCTAGTATCTTAGAAGCGGCCGAAATGGCTAAGTCTGCAACCTGAGACTCCATCTCACGCATTGCTTTTTCCCGCTCCAGTTCAATATTATCCTTGGCCTTCTTCAGAAGATTTCCGGCATCACTGTCGGCCTGCTTCACGATACGGTCATATTCGAACTGTGCATCTTTCTTTGCTTTTTCTATCATTTGGTCGGATTCATCCTGTACAGATGCAATTTTGGTCTCGTACTGGCTTTTCAATTCCAAAGCCTCTGACTTTTTTGCTTCTGCATTTTGCATCTGTCCATCAAGCATCGCCTGACGCTTTTCCTGTATGGCCTTAATGGGCTGAAACAGGAATTTCTTCAGACAGATATATAACAACAGCACTTCGATGACAACTCCGGCCATATTCCAAAAATTTATATTCAGCACTTTGTTACACCTGCCTTTACGGTTATTGATTTGCTCTGATTGTTATATTAAAGTACAAAGATAATCAGAAGTCCGATAACGAAACCGTAAATAGCAGTTGCCTCTGCAAGGGCTGCACCTAAAAGCAAGGTCTTTGAAATCTTTCCTTCTGCCTCCGGCTGTCTTGCGATGGACTCCGTTGCCTTCGCTGTTGCGATTCCAATACCCACACCTGCTCCAATACCTGTCAATGCTGCTACTGCTGCTCCAATTGCTACTAAACTCATAATAATTCTCCTTTTCACTCATTATTTTTCAGGCTCAGGCAGAATCTATATTCCGCCTGCTTCCTGCATATTCTACACTTCCACCTGTTCACTGATAAATAAGGACGTCAACAGACAGAATACATATGCCTGAATCAATCCATCAAAGATATCAAAATACAAGCTGAATGGGAATGGCAGTAAGACCGGGCAAACACCCTTGATCAATTCCATTACCACAAATGCTCCAACCACATTTCCAAACAAACGCATACAAAGTGATATCGGCCGGATGGCGATCTCCATAATGTTGATTGGAGTGATTAACGGCATGGGCTGGGCAAAACTCTTAATCCATCCTCCTACGCCGTTGGCGTGAATCCCGGCATATTCAATCAGTATGATGCTCATAATTGCCAATGCCGCAGTCACATTGATGTCTTTCGTGGGTGGTTTGAACCCCAAAAGCCCAATCAGGTTCGAAACGGCGATAAATATGATTACCGTCATCATATAGGGAGTATAACGCTTTCCCTTCTCACCTAGCAGGTCTTGAAAAAAGCTTTCAAGCCACTCGATACCAGCCTCAACCATCAATTGTTTCTTACCCGGATTTTCGACTCGAAGATCATGGGTCAACCAGATAGAAATCAATGCCAAAGCAGCTATGATAATCCAGATGACCACCGTGGATTCCAATACCGGAATGCCGCCGAAAATCGGAATGGTAAAAACTGTGTCACAATTAATCTGACGAAGTAATTCCTCTTTAAATGCTTCCGTTTTTCTCCCTCCCTCTCTTACTTTTTTTTGCTGAACTTACGTTACTGCTAAAATATCTATTTGTCAACAGAATCAATTTTTTATTTTCTGCTCAAACCCCCCTCATTTTTTTGTCCAAAATCGCTAATTTGTTCAGATTCAACCCGTCAATATTTATCATTTTTTAATGTTTTTTACGTCATTTCCCCCGTTTCTGTCGAATTGTCAAACCTCACCTTATAAAATTTTTGACATTTTCATCAAATTTTTGTGAAAAAATCAATGTTTTCTATAAACAAAGTAAAAACGAGGACATCCCTTCTATCCCAAACTTTAAATCATTTGGAAAGGACATCCTCGTCATATACTTATATATGCACCTATCGTTCAAAATATGTTACACGGGGAAATCTATCCCCATTAATTATCGTTGCTTTTATCATCTATCAGATTTGTTTATGATACAAGAAACCCCTGCTCCTTCAGAACATGTTCTATACTGTCCAAAACCTCTTCCGACTCAGCCGTGACCGTATGAAAATGAATTCCGCTGGTAACGTTCTTCAGGGGTTTTGACTCTCCACTGCGTATGCTCTCCATAAACCGCGATACCTGCAGTCTGGAACTGACATTCAAATCGGCGCGGATTTCTCCATACACCTCGTGATTCACAAACACATCTTTCACCGTGCCACCACAGTCTACAATCGTATTTAGCTCCTCTTCAATCTGTTCATCCGTATGGCTTACCTGGAATATCCTGACAACCTGGTTCGGTTCATTCAAGATATAGCCTCTGTTGGTGGAGATTATATCATAATCCGATGCTCTCAGCAAGGCTATATCTTGCACAATCACCTGCCTGCTCACCTGAAACTCCCTGGCAAGAGCCGCTCCAGACAGAGGCCTTCCACTGGCTCTGATTAGTTTTATAATCTCAATTCTTCGGTCTTCGCCCCTCATACACAACTCCTATCACCTCTAATAATCCGCCCCAAGGCTCTGAATCAGCCATGTCATATATCCTACAACTAATCTCGATTATATCACATCTTCTTTCCAGGTTCAAATAGAAAGGATGTGCAATTTCCCTTCCACGGAAACCGCACATCCTTTCCCTAATATATTCCTGCTCCAGGCTTATACTTCCAGAGTAAAACCTTCTCTTGTAAACAATGGTATCTGGTCAATCGGTGTCTCTACCATGACCGTCTGTCCGCCTTTAAAAGTCTCTTTCGTCCAGACATTGGCCCATACCGCTCCTTTGGGCAGATAAACTTCTTTTCTTTCCACGCCTGCATCCGTAACCGGAGCTACCAGAATATCTGGTCCATACATATACTGCACCTCATTCTCCCAGCAGATACTATCTTCCGGGAAATCATAGAACATCGGCCTCATGACCGGAGTTCCCTTTTCGTGTGCCTCTTTCATCCGCTCTCTGGTGTAAGGTCGCAGTGTTTCACGAATGTCCAGGTATTTCTTACAGATTTCGTATACCCTGTCACCATAACTCCATACCTCGTTAGGCGCTCCGGACACACATTCCGCCCCTCCTGTAGTGCCGTACTGAGGCTGATATGGCATCCTATATCCATGAAGGCGCATGACCGGACAGAAAGCACCGTATTCAAACCAACGGACTAAAACCTCCCGGAACCCTTCGTCTTCCACCTCACCCCCAAAGAATCCCCCGATATCTGTGGTCCACCAGGGAATACCTGCCAGTCCCATATTAAGGCCTGCCGCAATCTGATTCTTCATACTGTCAAAAGTCGAGTGAATGTCGCCTGACCATACCAATGCTCCATACTTCTGGCTTCCGGCCCAGGCACAACGAAGGAGATTCACAACCTCTTCCTGTCCTTCAGCCCTCATACCATCAAAGAATGTTTTTGCATATACGGCCGGATAGATATTACCCACCTGTACATTTGGTCCCAGATGATAGCGGTAATTTTCGAAATCATATGCCGTATATTCCGGCTCAGCCTCATCCAGCCAGAAAATTCTGACACCCTTGTCATAATAATTCTTTTTGCATTTCTCCCAGACATACTCCCTTGCCTCGGGATTTGTGGGATCATACTGGATGGTATTGCCCATGTAAACATTGTCAATTCTCACGCCCTTGTCCACTCTGGTGAGTAACCCTTTTGCCTTCATCTCCTCGAAGTTCTCGCTCTTGTAATCCACCATGGGCCAGACGGACACCATCAGCTCAATCCCCATCTCCTTTAGCTCATCAATCATCCCGTCCGGATCGGGCCAGTAAGTAGGGTCAAAACGGAAATCACCTTGCTTTGGCCAGTGGAAATAGTCCACGACGATAACATCGATGGGAAGCCCACGTTTCTTATATTCACGTGCCACCTCAAGCAATTCCTCCTGAGTCTGGTAGCGTAGCTTACACTGCCAAAAGCCAAGTCCGTATTCCGGCATCATCGGAACCTTTCCTGTGGCGTCGGCATAGGCTTCTTCAATCTCTGCCGGCGTATGCCCTGCAGTTATCCAGTAATCCAGTTTTTTCGTAGAAAACGCTTCCCAGGTGGTGATGTTCTTGGAGAAGTTCACGCGTCCCACCGCCGGATTGTTCCACAGAAAACCGTAGCCCAAAGAAGATATGGCAAATGGCACGCTGGCCTGAGAGTTTCTGTGTGCCAGTTCTAAATCGGCGCCCTTCAGATTCAAGAAGTCCTGCTGATACTGCCCCATACCGTAGATTTTTTCCTTGGGATTGGACACAAAACGCATGGACAGGGAATAATCGCCTCCGATAATCGGCTTAAATTCTCTGGCTTCAATCTCCAATGAACTGCAGGTATCGGCAAACATGTCCTCCCTGTTGCGGAGAAATTCTTCCAGCAGCAATTCTCCCTTTTGATTATAGAAGAATATCTTGCCGATATTATTGATTACAGCCTTGATTTTCCCATTGGTAATTTCGGCCGAAAACTGATGTAAGACAACCTTTGTCTCGGACTTCACCGGCTCTTCCAGCGCCCAGCGCTCCTCCGGCATCTCCGGCATTTTAGAAGCTCGTACACGGAACGAATTAGCCCCCCAGGGTTCGATAATAACCCGCTCAGCGTCATAACGATAATACAGTTTACCATCCCTTTCTTCAAAATACCCCAATGCAAACTCACTGTCAGATCTGAAGTCTCCCGGCTTCTTTTCCCTTTCTACCACATTAAACTCCATAATGAAACCTCCTTTATCATTTAACTAATCGTTCTATTACAAATTTTAGTAAGTTACTCACGCAACCGCCTTATTCGGCATATGTTCCCTTAGTACTGGCTCCAACAGATAGCTATAAAGATAGTGGGTCACGGACGGCAGGATCAGGACCAGCGGCCAGCAGTAAAAACACAGTGCAAATGCACACAAGGTCAGGATAACAAGCGCTATGGTTCGAATCAAATGCCGGAAACAAAGGTAGATAGATAACTTTAATATCCAACCCGCCGGCATCTCAAATCTGGAGAGTACGGGAAAGACATAAAGTTGTACGCCCATTGTTACAAATAGACAGATTCCATAAAAGATAAGGAAAAAGATTCCTGCATTCCCCCTCATTTCTGCGGAGATAATTCCCATATTCAGCTGAAAAATAAAGGTCAT
>DVNN01000176.1 GCA_018714325.1 Candidatus Pelethocola excrementipullorum | reverse complement strand
TGGAGAGATATCAGGGTGAACTTACAAAAGAAGAGAAGGATCACTACGCAGCGGCGAAGAATGATATCTATAGGAAGTTATTAAACACCATGACTCCAGATGATTTAAGTGATGAAGTGAAAGAGACTTTGGATCAATTGAGAGCAAGGGGGCTGAAACTTGCGATTGGCTCGTCCAGCAAGAATGCCAGATTAATATTGAAGCAGATAGGGTTGGAAAACTATTTTGATGCTATATCGGATGGAAATAATATCACCAAGTCTAAGCCCGACAAAGAGGTATTTGTAAAGGCAAGCCAATATATAAACATAAAGCCCCAAGAATGTCTGGTGGTGGAAGATGCCAAAGCGGGAATTGAAGCCGCGATCGCCGGAGGAATGGATTGTGCGGTGATTGGTGGTGCTGCGAAAAGCGGTCTTGCTACGTATCCTTTGGAGACCTTTTCGGATATATTGAAATGTCTATAAATGCATATTAAGAGATATAAATTCAGGGAAGAACTCATTAAGATTAAGAGTTCTTCCCTGAATTTATGCATTTTTATAATGACTGGACTGGCACTAAATTTTATTAAGGGGAGGATTGTTTTTTAGCCATTGGGAAGGAGACATACCAACCTCGTTCTTAAAAACCCTGCTGAAGTATCTGGAATCATCATAGCCAATCCTTAAAGCGATTTCTTTAATGTCTACCCCCGGCATTTCCAGAAGCAGTTGTTTGGCCTGGTTTATGCGGATGGAGGTCATGTATTGAAGAGGCGAGACCCCAAGTTCCTTCTTAAAAGTACGGTGAAGGTAAGAAGGGGTGTATCCGTATCTCTCCGCCAATTTATTCAGATTAATTTTATGATTATAATTTTCGGTGATATATTGCTTTACTTTATCACTTAAGGTATCCCCATACACAATCTGAGAGTGGTTGTTAAACAAATAAATCAAAGACTCATTGATGTCCTTCCAGAGTTGCTCAAAGGTTTCGTATGTATAAAGTTTCCCTAGAATCTGATTCATACATCTGATACAGTGCACTTCTTCAATGGAAAAGACGCCAGGAAGCAAAGAATATACCTGATAAAGAAAATCATCCACGAGGTATTGGGGCTTCTGATTCCCGATATAGCCTTGGAGCGTTTTCTCAATGAAGGTGGTTAACGCTGTTCTGGAGGTAAACTGAAGCAGGGTATCCTTTAAGTCTTTTGGCTGTGATTTCGGGGGTGCAGGAGGCAGGAAGGTATCGGGGATCAGAGAATGCTTTTGCTCAAAGAGTATGGTGTTGAACTTGTGATATTCTCTGATTACTTTTGCATGGTTCCAGAGCTCCTGATAGGCAATCAGCTGTGGTATCATGGTGATGCTAAAAGGAAGATGATCTAAAGCCTCCTTCAAATAGTCGTGGAAAGTATGGATGATCGAAGCGAAATTCAAGATCTTCTTTGAAGTGTAGATAATCATAATTCTCTGCATGGGGTCGCTTTCATCAATCAGCCAGGTTCTTTCGACTGCAGTATATTCATGGAGACATTGTTCCAAGTTTAACTTTTTCCATAAATTCCGATATTCAGGCAGCGAGTCTTCGGGAACATGTTTAGAAGGTAAGTTCCCAAGGGTAACTAGTAGTAAGAGGAATTTTCCATCTCTAAAGTGATAAGGTAGAAAATCGTTATCTAGCGTACCATGAATCGTTGTGGAGAGAATATTACGAACCTCTGTATTTTCTTCATTAAATATCATCTGGGAGATGGGATCCAGCACATTATTCAGTGCATCCTGGCTCACAGGCTTCAGTAAATAGTCATTTACGCCATAGCGGAGGGCAGTCCGGGCATATTCAAAGTTACTATATCCGCTTAATATAATAATATGTATATGGGGATAAGTCTTTTGTACTGTTTGAATCATCTCTAATCCATTCATGCCAGGCATCTCAATATCGGTGATAATAAGTTGAATCTGAGGATTTTCGGCTAGGATCTTAAGGGCCTCATGGCCGTTTTCGGCCTTGCCGGACACCGTGAAGTAACTGGCTGCCAGTTCTACTTTCTTGGAAATGTTAGAGAGAATCAAAGGCTCATCTTCCACCACAAGTACATGTATCTTACTTTGTATGTTCATGAATCATTCCTCCTATCGTAATCACAGAACCTCCGTCTATATTTTCTATGTGGAAGATAAAGTCACTGGGATAGTAAAATTTTAATCTTAGATAAATGTTAGAAAGCCCCATGCCGCTTAGGTCAAGGTGTTGATAATCACTGCTGTTATCCAACAGCTCAATCTTAGAATTAATATCATCCAGCGCCTGTTTTGTGAATCCTGGTCCATTGTCCTGGACTTTAACATACCAGTAATCATCTTTTTGACAAACCGTAAGTTGGATGATTAGCACTTTGTTTTCCAACCTGGAATACTTCACGCTGTTCTCGAAGAGAGGCTGTATCACCAGCCTGGGAATCTGTGTTTGAGCAAGATCTTGAGCGGTTTCATAGATAAACTCTATCTTATCCCCGAACCTGGACTTCATAAGATCGGCATAGTTCTTTGTATGTTCGATTTCATCTCTCAGGGTGGTGGATGCCGTGACATCTTTGGTGATATAGCGAAGCATTTGGGTTAATTTTATACACATGGAGGCTGCCTGATAATCCTCGCTTTCTTCGGCTATGATGGAAATAATGGTCAACGTATTATAGAGGAAATGAGAATCCATCTGAGCCTGTAGAGCCATAAGCTGAGCGTGTATGTTTAAACTCCGGGATCTGACAATATCATCCAGAGAGGATTTTAGTCGAAGCTGCATATGGTGATAGGCCTCGTTCAACATCTCCAGCTCATTGAGTCCGTTGTTATGAAGCAGCTCGTCCTCCGGCGAAATTGCATCCAATTTGAGGTTAATCAAGCTGTCTCTCAATTCGATGATTGGAGAGGATATACTTTTGGCAATTTTATACGTGATAGCAAGAAGAATTAGCAGCCCTGCCAATGCGATGGAAATGGATATATTCCTAAAGAATATCCGATTCCCCGCAATCGTGGAATCGGGGGTGATTACCACGGTGGTAAAGCCTGTATCCTCACTGTATTGAGCGGTGATGATTTCCTTCTCCTTGGTCACGGGATTTTTAAACATGGTTTTGGAGGAGGTGTCCATGGAGGTATAAAACATCGTCAAATCCGCGGATAGATCCAAAGGATAGATTAAATTGTGGTTTTTATCGAAGATCACTACTGAATCTGGTGTACCATGAAAGGATAGGAGTGATTTGTCCACTAAGCTTTCAAGCATGCCATAGCTGATCTGGATTTCTAAGATTCCCTTTGGCGGTGTTAAGAAGTATCTGGAAAAAGCGCGGGAATAGGACAAGGTTTTCACATCAGGCGTCACCTCATAGATGGTGCCGCTATTGGTGGGTGTTATGAACTTAGTGCCCTTTCTGTCGAGAATAGGATCGATGATTTGCCTTTTGGTCTCCGTGGATGGGTGATAAGTCTCATATCCGTATTTTTGTCCGAAGGTAAGTAAGGTGTCATCTTCAAGATTCAAGATGTTAATATGGTAGAATTCGAAATCATATCCCACGATGGAATATATCATATTCGTAAAATTCCGGTCTTTTACAGCGTTTCTTTCTTTCGCTTCGTTGAAGATATATTCCCTGATGCTGTCTGATTCTAAGAGTTTCTTTTGAATTGCATTGATATCATCAAAATAATTGGTGATCTCATTCGATATAATCTTGGAGAGTTGAGCAGAGGTATTGGTATAGTTAGTTAGAAAGGTATTGTAGGCCGTGTAATAGTATACGGATACCATCAACAACATTAAAATAAGAAATACGATTCCATAATATGTAAAAATCTTAGCCTTTATTGATGAAAAGCGTCTTGGCATCATCGCGTACTCCCCCCTCCGGAAAATAAAGATGCAAAGTTAAAATATACCAATTGTGTTGTGATAATTTACAATATAGCATAACATATGGGAATTAGAAAGGGAAAAATAGCACAAATTAAAAGTTCACTATTGTCCACATAAGAGTTTCATATTGTGCATTTTCAATGAAGGAAATAAGCCGTATAATATGGTTATATAACAATGAACTTACGTTTTAAAAGGGAGGATTACGTATGAAAGGGGAATCAGGAAGTTATAAACCAGGACAGAGAACATTATGAGCGTGTATTCAGAAGGGATATTCTATATTATTAGAAAAACCAATGGCCGAATAGCTATGAAGGAAGATATTGACCGTGGTGTTATAGGAGCGGTGAAGTGGTGGATTTGGAGCAATTTGCATAATAGTACTGTACATTGATGGACCGTTGCAAAAACATAAGAACTAGCGGATGCAATGGTTCTCTTTTTAAGGAGGATGGGTTATGGAAGAGCCTGTGTTGGTTATCATGGCAGCCGGTATGGGAAGCAGATACGGTGGATTAAAACAGAT
>DVNN01000175.1 GCA_018714325.1 Candidatus Pelethocola excrementipullorum | reverse complement strand
GCATTACTGAGGGCGGGTATCAGGAAAGGAATTTGGATAAGCTGCTATATAACCCGAACTTAAAAGTGTTCGAATTTGAACACTTTAAAAACAGGCTGGATTACTTACATTTACGCCAAGTGTTTCCAAATGAGTAGAGCAGACAGGGGGTGTCGGAATGGCGCCCAGCGATCATGGCCATCGGCTTTACCCGGTGGCCATGACCATTATGAAATCAACCCTTTTTCGAATAATGGAGTTTCACCTTGCCGCCTTTTTTTATGATAGGAGCGAAGCCCCAATATTACGAGAAAGCTCAAGAAAGCAAAAAGGGCGATCACCAGAAGGATTTTTTTGAATCCATCTTCTTTACCGTATGAATCTAAAATGTTACCGCACCAAAGATGCATAAAGATATCCGGAGTATACCCTAAAACGGCGACTACAGCGGTCCCTGTAGCAGTTAACTCAACCGGCACATTCAGCTCTGTCATGGAGGAGTAATAGGTTCCCCTCACCCCATAATGAATTGTAGCAAATACGAGTACGATAATAGTAATGGGCACCAGGAATGAAATATAGGCTGGAATAATGAGCAACAGCAGGGCTAGCAGCACTTCTATTCCTGCAAGTATACTGGCAATCCTGCTGGGAGAATGCATGCGGTCTGCAATCACACCTGCCGTAGGAGAGCCCACGATTCCACAGATATTATCCCGGAAAGTGGCAATAATCCCCGCACCGAACATGGAGATCCCTATGATTTGAGTCAGGTATGAAGTGGTGTATTCAAATGCGATCTGCATACTGTATGTGGTGAAAATAAATAGGGATATCATCCAGATAGCAGGCATCTTAAACACCGTTATATAGCTCTGCAGGGATTGCGCTTTCATATCTGCCTGAATATTTTTCTTGTCAGGGAATAAACATCCAAGTGTGGCTCCTAAAGAGATATATACGAAGGTATAAAATATCAAGACAAAGGTAAGTGGCTTTTGGGCAGTTACGAAAGTATCCAGTATGCGCAAAGATATAAAAGTAGTTATGGAGCCTGCAATTCCACGGAAGCCTTCACTGAATCCAAAAACTTTCCCCTGATTTCTCTCTTCTCCCAGAATCCGTATCCCCTTGATGAAAGAGGGCCAAAAGAACACATTAGCCACAGCATAGAGCCCATGAAGTATCCGCAGTATAAAAAGTTCCGGCATTAAGGCGTAAACAGCAGTCAAAATGCCCAGCATATATAGGGAACCGCTTAACACTTTTCTGAGATTCAACCGATCGGCAAGAATCCCACAGGGAATATAGATAATCATCTTTATGGTGGCGTAGACAGAGGTCAGCATACCCAGTTCACTGTTGGAGATCTGCAGGCTGTTAATGAGTTCATCATAGAAGACCGCTTTTAAATAAGGGACTTTATATGCTGTTCCTGCAGACAAAATCAGAATAAAAAGGGTAAGATTATTCTTATGTACGTATTTCAAATAGCACACTCCTTTTAAATATTATTCTGTAGCTGTCAACTTCCTATTTCTAAAATAAATAATTAGTCCCAAAACAATACCAATAGATGCAAATATAATGATGGAACCAAACACAAACTTAAAGCCCTTTGCCCCAGGATACTGATCAATAAAACCTCCCAGCATGACATTCATATAGGCATCAGGCAGATAACCGATCACAGAGATGATACCTGTAGCAGTACCTGTCAGGGCGACGGGTACTTTGGCTTCCCCCATAGTGGCATAGTAGATGCCGCGAATGGCGTACATCACGGTTGCAAAAGCCAGAACGGTGATAATTGCAGCAATCAGTATATTTGAATTTCCCGGCAGCAGCAGAAGTACAGTGGCCAGGATGATTTCGATGATGAAAAGAGCGATGATGGTTTTCGAATAGGAGCCTACTTTATCTGATATTTTGCCTATGATGGGGGCGCTGAATATGCCAATACCATAGCTTCTTATTGTGGCTATAATCCCTGAAGTAACCGCACTCATTCCAAATACGGTAGTCAGATAAGGCGTGGTATATTCCGAAGCCACCTGGACGCTGTATGCGGCAAGAACCAGAAATGCTACCATCCATACACCCGGAACTTTTAAAACATTAATATAATCCTGTATTGAGGTGGCCGTGGCATTTTCACTTCGCTCTTTAGGAAGAACAAACCACATGGCAATCCCCAGAATCAGATATACGACACCGTAAAAACTCAGAACATAACGAAGAGGCTGAACTGCGGCAATAAAATAGTTTAATATACCAAGTGCTGCAAAGTTTATCAGAAGTCCAACTACAGCACGGATGCCCTCGCTGTAACCGAATACCGAGCCTTGTTCATCTTCGCTGCCAAACAATCGTATTGCCTTTACGAAAGAAACCCAGAATATTACATTTGAAAAGGCAAGCAGGAAATGAATGATTTTTAATGCGGTAAGGGATGGAATTGCTGCATACCAAAATGTGAGGACAGCCAGCAGCATGGTGGAGAACACCAGCATTTTACGGTTATCAAAACGATCAGCCAGGATTCCGCCAGGGATATAAATGACAGTCTTTGTGAGAGAATATACACTCATATAGCTGCCCACTTGAGCATTGGTCAGGTTAAAACCATTTATCAGGGGATCATAAAATACAGTTTTTAAATAGGGAACGCGATAAATCAAGCCAGCGGCAATGGTCAGGATGATAAAAGCAGTCCATTTTTGCTTTTTTATATTCATTATGGCCTCCTTAAGTACGTTTGATGTTGGGGCTGTCGGAAATAGGATAGTCTAAAAATCGTCATTATCCGACAACCCCAACGATAACTTAATTGCAACTTTTGCATTTGATCAAAAAATATCACAAGATATACTGCCTGTTAATTGCTTTCCTTGGTTTTTATAATAAGGGCATCTGCGACAGCCACACCCCGTCCCTTTTCATAGACAAAGACAGGATTGATATCCAGCTCATGTAATGAGTTTTTATTCTCAGCAGCGTATGCGGCTACTTTCACCATAAAGTCTGCCAGCGCATCAATATCGTATTCGGGGTTTCCCCGATATCCATTCAAAAGTTGATAACCTTTCAAAGACTGAATCATCTCCAAAGCTTCCTGTTTGCTCAAAGGTGCAGGATATAAGCTGACATCTTTGAATATTTCCACAAATATTCCGCCTAATCCACATAAAAGCATGGGACCAAACTGGGGATCGTTATTGACACCGATGATTACTTCGATACCTTTGGGCAACATAGGCTGCACCAAAACACCGTCAATTCTGGCTTCTGGATTATGAAGTGTAGCATTTTGCAGTATTGCCATATAAGCTGACATCAGATCTTTTTTATTTTGAATATTCAGTTTAACCCCGCCGATATCACTTTTATGAAGGATATCGGGAGATGCTATCTTGGCAGCCACAGGATACTCAACTTCCTCTGCAAATACCTTTAATTCTGAAAGAGAGGATAGGACGGCCTCTTTCGGAACGGGAATGTTGTATTTTACCAATTCCATTTTACTGTCGTGTTCACTGAGGGCCAATCTGTCTCTGATTTTTGGTGTATCAGGAATCGCAAGTTCAAGTGTGTGCAGGGATGGACTGTATCCGGAGAAGTCGATTAAATACTTAATGAGTTTAAAGCCATAACCGGTTGCCGGCAATATGCCCACACCGGCATCTTCCAGTTTCCTGCGGATTTTATCATCCCTGGATGCATTGAAGAAGTTCATGACAGCGATGGGCTTTTGACTCATTTGAGCAGCCAATACCATACCATCTGACATGGGATTGATCACATCTTCAGGCTTATGCTCAGGAAGGATTGTCTGCCCGCATAGGACCATGCCAATATTAGGGTCTTCCAATATAGTCTGAATAGCCAGAGCATATTTTTCCCCATCGTGGGCCAACGTGGCCGACATGTCCAGGGGGTTTGCCACCGTGGCATAACCGGGAAGCAGTTCCTTAAGTTTTTGGGCTGTATCCGAAGTGAATTCGGGATATTCGAGGCCAAGGAGGGTGCCGCTGTCGGCGCAGACACCCGTCTCCCCTCCGGATAGACACATGGCGCTGATACCCGCGGGGGAGGGCAGATGTTTCAGAGTGCTGAAAAGGTGGCACATCTGGACCAGCTCTTCAATATCATCCACCCGGATAACGCCGAATTTTTTCATGACTGCGTCAAATGCCTGATCTGATCCTGAGAGACTGCCCGTATGGGAGGCTGCCAACGCACTTCCCTTTTCCGTTCTTCCCACCTTCATAATCACGATAGGTTTACGAAGCAGTGCAGCCCTTTTTAGAACATGCTGAAACTTCACGGGATCTTTGATTCCTTCCATATATAATCCAATCACGGAAGTATCGTTATCTTCTACCAGGTATTCCAGATAATCCTCAATACGTATACAGGTACTATTGCCGCTGGATATCAAATAGGAGAAATGCATATAATCAATCTGGGTCATATTAAGACATATCTTTCCTGATTGGGATATAATTGCGACCGTTCCTTTCACTGACTGATTTTCAACTAACATTCCAAAGGCCGAAATACCATCCAGATGATTGATGTAACCGGCACAGTTGACACCCATGGCAGCGATATCTAGTTTCATACATAGCTTTTGCAATACTTCTTCCGATGCTTTATCCCCCACCTCACTATAGCCACTTGCATAAATAACCGCCGCTTTGCAGCCATGAGCCGCCATATCCTCTAAGGCAGAGGGGATCAGTGTCTTATTTAAAATGAGGATACACATATCCACTTGTTCGGGAAGATCAGTTATGCTGGGATAACAAGTTTTCCCCAAAACCTCGGTTCGTTTGGGGTTTACAAAGTAAACATGGCCGGCAATCGAGGACTTAAGCAGATTGGAACAGGTGGATTTTCCAAATCCATTTCTGTCATTTGCTCCTAGAACAGCGATGCTTTTAGGCCTTAAAAGTTTTTCTAATTTCATGATATCACCTGCCTTGTACGTAGTCGTAACCCGATAGAAACGCTGCCTGATTGCTTTTGTGAAATTGTGGATTTTTTGCAAAGTAATGATTAATCCCTGTTTCATAGTTTTCTTTTTCAAATAAATCAGTACTTCCTGCCAGGGCGCCAATCATACAAATATTTGCACCTCTTTCATAACTGATTTTTTCACAGAGTGAAGTGGCTGGAATTTCAATAAAATGGACCTCACTCTTATTCGGTTTTTCTTTGATTATGGAAGAGTCATATATTATGATGCCCCCTTCTTTCATCTGTGAAATGAACTTTTCCAGAGATGGCTGGTTCATTACGACCAATATATCTATTTTCTTGGCGAAAGGACTTGCAATAGGGTCGTCGGAGAGCTTTACGGTACAGTTGGCCGTACCTCCCCGCATTTCGGAACCATAAGAAGGGATCCAGGTGACTTCACGGTTTTGCATCGCACCGATACTGGCTACAAGAAGACCGGCTGTCAGGATACCCTGTCCGCCAAAACCTGCAAAAACACATTGTTTTTCCATTAACTGACACCTCCTTTTGTGATTTCTCCCAGCGGATAATAGGGAATTACCTCTTCCGGAATTCTCGACATGGCTTTGAGCGGTGAAAGATGCCAGTTTGTGGGGCAGGGGGAAAGGATTTCAATACAGGAATACCCTTCAGCCGCCATTTGTTTTTCGAAAGCAGTTCTGATATACTTCTTGGTCTTTTTTATATTAGGGGCATCATGGATGGACCCTCTGGCGAGAAATGAAGTGGTGGGAAATTCCTTCAATAAATTTAAAATGTTAATGGGCATTCCGGAAAATTCCGGATCTCTGCCGCCTGCGGAAGTAGTTGTTTTCTGGCCAACTAAAGTAGTAGGGGAGAGCTGCCCGCCTGTCATTCCGTACACACCATTGTTAACAATAATCTGTGTGATGTTTTCATTTCTCTGGGCAGAGTATAGTGTTTCAGAGATACCGATAGAGATTGCATCTCCGTCTCCTTGATAAGTCAAAACCAGCTTATCCGGTCTGCAGCGTTTTATGGCAGCAGCCGAGGCGGG
>DVNN01000174.1 GCA_018714325.1 Candidatus Pelethocola excrementipullorum | reverse complement strand
TCCGCCTGACAACTTATTGGGAGAATGATGGCGATAAGCCACCATGCCCACTTTTTCCAGGCTCTCATCCACACGCTTCCAGATATCTTCCGTGGGAACCCCCATATTTTCAGGGCCGAATCCCACATCTTCTTCTACTACGGTACCGATAATCTGATTGTCCGGATTCTGGAATACCATACCCGCTTTTTGACGTATCTTCCAGACGTCATCCTCTTCGGCGGTGTTCATATCGTCCACCCAAAGGGTTCCTTCTGTGGGCACCAGTAGTCCGTTCAGGTGCTTTGCCAGGGTGGATTTGCCGCTTCCATTATGTCCCAGGATAGCGATAAACTGACCGGCCTGAATATCCAGATTCACATCATCAATCGCCCGGTTAACCTCTGGCTCTTCGCCTTCTTCGTTATATTTAAAATAATCAAAACCTAATTTCGCCGCTCTAATAATTCCCATTACAGAATTCCTCTATTAATTCCCAGATCTCTTCCCGGCCTTGCTTTGTCGTCGCAGAAAATGGTATGATCGGCGTTCCCTCCACCACATCAAGTCCGGTCTTAATCTGCTTCACCTGTTTTTGTATCTGGCTGCGCTTTATCTTATCCAGTTTGGTTGCGATGATGATGGGCTGGAAGCCATTTTCAACGATCCAATCATACATAATCTTGTCATTGGCGGAAGGATCATGGCGGATATCTATCAACAGAAACACCGCTTTCAGCATCGTGGATGTATGGAGATAACGTTCAATCATCTTTCCCCACTTGGCCTTTATCTCTTCGGAAACCTTGGCATAACCATATCCCGGTAAATCTACCAGGTACATGGCTTCATTGATATGATAAAAGTTAATCGTCTGTGTCTTTCCAGGCTGGCCGCTGGTACGTGCCAGAGACTTGCGGTTCATCAGGCCGTTGATCAGCGAGGACTTACCCACATTGGATTTCCCGGCAAATGCAACCTCCGGCTGTCCGGTGTCAGGCAGTGTGCTTGTTATTCCGCAAACGATATCTAAAGATACCTGTTTAATTACCATCTGTTATCTCCTTATTTGACAATAGCTTTGTTCAACACATCATCCATGGATTCCATGAAGCAGATTTCCAGACCCTCTTTGATTTCAGACTCTATCTCTTCCACATCCGGACGATTCTCAACCGGTACTAAAACTGTGGTAATTCCCGCCTTTTTAGCCGCCAGCAGTTTTTCTTTCAAACCACCGATAGGCAACACTCTTCCCCGCAGGGTGATTTCTCCGGTCATTGCCACATCCGCCCTTACCGGAACACCGGTGATGGCAGAAACCATGGCTGTTGCCATGGTAATTCCGGCAGACGGACCGTCCTTTGGAACTGCCCCTTCCGGAATATGTATATGGATATCATTTTCCTTGAAGAATTCTTTGGGAATCTGATATCGCTCGGCCACGGATCGGATATAACTGATTCCGGTCTGGGCCGATTCCTTCATCACATCACCCAGCTGTCCGGTCAACAGGAAATCACCCTTGCCTGGCATGATATTTACCTCAATCTGCAGGGTATCACCGCCCACGCTTGTCCAGGCCAGACCACGTACGATGCCAACTTCTGGTTTTGGATTGGCCTTTTGATAATTATATCTGGCCTTTCCCAGAAATGTCTCGAGATTCTCTTTCTTCACCTCTACACTGGACTTCTTTTCTTCCAGTATCATCCGCGCAGTTTTCCGGCAGATCTGGCCGATTTTTCGCTCCAGGTTACGTACTCCTGCCTCTTTGGTGTATCCGCTGATTATCTCCCGTATGGCGTCTTCATGAATCTTGAGCTGTCCTTCTTTTATGCCATTTGCCTCCATCTGTTTGGAAACCAAATGCTCATTAGCGATGTGCTCCTTTTCATTTTCCGTATAGCTGGAGATCTCAATCAGCTCCATGCGGTCCAGAAGGGGACGTGGAATCGTCTGTATATCGTTGGCCGTAGCAATAAATAGTACTTCGGACAAATCGATGGGCAGCTCCACATAGTGATCCACAAACTTAACATTCTGCTCAGAATCCAAGACTTCCAACAATGCGGAAGATGTGTCTCCCTTATAGTCTGAGCTTACTTTGTCGATTTCATCCAACAACATCAATGGATTTTTCACTCCTGCCTGATGCAGGCCTTGTGCGATACGACCCGGCATGGCTCCCACATAAGTTCTTCTATGTCCTCTGATCTCGGCCTCATCCCGGACACCGCCCAGGCTAATCCGCACATATTTTTTCTTCAAAGCCCTGGCCACAGAGCGTGCAATTGAAGTCTTTCCGGTTCCCGGAGGTCCCACCAGACACAAAATTGGACTGTCGCCCTTGCGTGTCAGTGTGCGAACAGCCAGAAATTCCAGAATTCGTTCTTTCACCTTATCCAGGCCGTAATGATCTGCTTCCAATATCTCTCTTGCCTTCGTCAGATTCTGCGTATCCCTGGAAGCTTTATTCCACGGAAGCCCCAGCAGATTTTCAATATATCCACGTGACACAGCACTTTCGGCCGGATTGTTGCTCACATTCTCAAAACGCTTGATTTCTTCCAGAATCTTTTCCTTAACAGCTTTAGGAGCCTGCAGTTTTTCAGCCTTCTCCCGGAATCGTTGAATCTCAGACTGTATGTTGTCTTCGCCCAATTCTTCCTTGATTACCTTCATCTGCTCTCTTAGAACATATTCTTTCTGATTCTTATCAACCCGGGCCTTTACCTTAGCCTGCAGCTGAGCACGGATCTCCATAATCTCGATCTCGTTGCTCAGAATCACACCTAATAACTCATAGCGCTGGGAAATATCCACTGCCTCAAGGAGTTTCTGACGCTTATCGTAGGTGATTGGAATATTGATACAAATCTGATCCACCACATGCTCAACATCATCACTCTCAAGAATCTGGTTCATTAAGTCCTTGCTGATTCTCTGATTTTCACGCCCATAAGCGGTAAAAATCTTTTTTATGCTGCGCAGCATAGCCTCTTTGACATTCTCTGACTCCAGGACTGAATTCTCTTTATCGATCTTAACAATCTCAGCCTCTAAGAACATATCATTTGCTTCAAAATTGGTAAGCTCAGCACGTTCTTCGCCTTCCACGAGTATACGTAGAACGCCTTTGGGCAGCTTCACCACCTGCTTAATCGCGGCAATGGTGCCTATTTTATATACGTCAAACAGACCCGGATCTTCATTCTCCGGGTCTCGTTGTGTGATTAAAAATACTTTCTGGTCCTGAAGCATGGCTGTTTCAACCGCCTTCACGGACTTTTCCCTGCTCACATCAAAATGAACGATCATGTCCGGCAGTATGGTCGTGCCTCGAAGCGCAACAGCCGGCATCACTCTAATCAGGTCACTCATCTGTACTCCTCTATTCTTATCTTTCCAGTTGATGCTTGGCTACACGCTTTCGTACGTAATCACCGGGGATTCGTACGTTCCCCGACTGGAAATGTATGTTATTTATGCATCATGCTTATGCTGTCTCAGGTCTGCCCTTTCTTCTGCCTTGCAGGCGTCTTGGAACTGGAGCCGGCTCACCATATTCGATGACAGCCGCCCCTTTCTTATCCACCGTATCCTTGGTGATCCTGCAGGATTTGATGGTACTGTCAGATGGTGTCTCATACATCAGCTCCATCACGGTTTCCTCCATGATGGCCCGCAGACCTCTGGCGCCGGTCTTACGATCAAGCGCTTTTTTCGCTATGGATTCCAATGCATCCCTGTCAAATTCCAGCTTTACGCCATCCAATTCAAACAGTTTATGATACTGGTTCACCAGAGAATTCTTCGGTTCTGTCAGAATCTGAATCAAGGCATTTTCATCCAGAGCATCCAGGGAAACAACCACCGGAACACGGCCGACAAATTCAGGAATCATACCAAATTTCACAAAGTCCTGAGGCATTACCTGTCTGAGCAGCTCGCCTACATTCTGATTCTTGTCTCTTCCTAAATCCCCGCCAAATCCAATGGCCTTGGTATCCTGTCGTGTCTCGATAATCTTATCCAGCCCCTCGAATGCACCAGCACAGATAAACAATATATTGGTAGTATCAATTTGAATAAATTCCTGATGGGGATGCTTTCTGCCACCCTGAGGCGGAACGCTGGCAACCGTACCTTCCAGAATCTTAAGCAGAGCCTGCTGTACACCTTCACCGGACACATCTCTGGTAATGGATGCATTCTCTGACTTTCTCGTAATCTTATCAATCTCATCTATATAGATAATTCCATGCTGAGCACGGTCCATATCATAATCTGCTGCCTGAATCAGCTTCAGCAGGATATTCTCTACGTCTTCACCAACATATCCAGCCTCGGTCAGCGCAGTTGCATCACCAATGGCAAACGGCACATTCAGCAGTTTTGCCAGTGTCTGAGCCAACAGTGTCTTACCGGATCCGGTGGGTCCCAGCATCAATATATTACTCTTTTGGAGCTCTACATCAGATACTTCCTGAGCCAGAACACGCTTATAATGATTATACACAGCTACGGACAATACCTTCTTGGCATCCTCCTGTCCAATGACATACTCATCCAGAAATGATTTGATTTCCTTAGGCTTCATCAGATTAATCTCATCAGAATCATCTATTTCAGGAACGAATTCTTCCTCTATAATTTCAGAGCAGATACCTACACATTCGTCACAGATATAGGCCCCATCCGGACCCGCTATCATCTTCCGTACCTGCTCATCATTCTTTCCGCAGAAAGAACATCTGACTCTGGGTTCGCTTCCCTTTATTGCCATGTCTATTTTCCTTTCTAATTTAAACATAAACGCGATAACAATAAAAAAGGGCAAAAGGGTGCTGCAAGCGCAGTACCCTCTTCCACACATATTATCTGTTCGTAATAACTTTATCAATCAAGCCATATTCCATGGCTTCCTGGGCAGACATATAATTGTCGCGCTCGGTATCGATTTCAATGGTCTCCAATGGCTTGCCAGTGTTGGCTGCAAGGATCTCATTCAGCTTTTTCTTGGTTTTCAGGATATGCTCAGCCACAATCCGAATCTCTGTAGCCTGTCCCTGAGCCCCGCCTGAAGGCTGGTGAATCATGATCTCTGCATTTGGCAGTGCCAGACGTTTGCCCTTGGTACCACCTGATAATAGGAAGGCACCCATGCTTGCGGCCATTCCAATACAAATAGTCTCAATATCACACTTAATGTAATTCATGGTATCATAGATAGCCATGCCTGCTGTTACGGAACCACCCGGACTATTGATATACAAATGGATATCTTTACCAGGATCTTCTGCTTCCAGGAATAAGAGCTGTGCTACAATTACGCTTGCGCTAACATCAGACACCTCTTCACCAAGGAAAATAATACGATCTTTTAACAGCCTGGAATAGATATCATAACTTCTCTCACCCCTGCTGGTTTGTTCAATGACATAAGGTACTAAACTCATTTCATCAGCCTCCCTTTCAGATTTTTACTGCATAGCCCTGCGGCTAGTTTTCAACTTTAACATATGGAACTTCTAAAAATCAAGTTCCAATTATTTCTCTACTGCATTATCTGTCAGGAAAGTTACTGCTTCCTGAACAGCCAGATCTTTCTTCATCTGCTCTTTTTCGTAGTCGCCGATCAGATCCTGGAACTTATCTACTTCCATCTTATACATCTCTGCCAGATTCTTGATTTCTTCATTCAGTTTATCTTCAGCTGTTTCGATGTTCTCAACTTCTACAACTTTCTCAAGTACCAGTCTGCTCTGGATACGTTTCATGGCCTGTGGCTTCATCTGCTCTTGAACAGCCTCCATGGTAGAGCCTGTAAACTGCATATACTGCTCCATGGTCAGACCCTGAGACTGGATTCTTCTTGCGAAATCATCCACCATCTGATTTACCTGAGTATTGAGCATAGCATCCGGAATTTCCATGGTTGCATTCTCAATTACTTTATCCACTACAGCATCTTCTTTGACACGCTTTGCTTCTGTTTCTTTTTTGCTTAACAGATTAGCCTTAACATCTGCTTTGTACTCATCCAGAGTATCAAACTCAGATACATCCTGTGCAAAGTCATCATCTAATTCAGGCAGCTCTTTTGCTTCGATCTTGTGGATCACGCATTTGAATACTGCTGCTTTTCCTTTTAACTCTTCTGCATTGTAATCTTCTGGGAAGTTTACATTGACCTCTACTTCTTCTTCCAGTTTCTTGCCCACAAGCTGTTCTTCGAATCCTGGGATAAATGTATTGGAGCCCAGAGTCAGCGGATAATCTTTACCAGCGCCGCCTTCGAATAACTCACCGTCAACAGATCCTTCGAAGTCGATGGTAACTGTATCACCATTCTGTGCTTCTCTGTCTTCTACAGTAATTGTTCTTGCATTCTTTTCCTGTTCCTTCTTCAGCTCTTCTTCCACTTCTTCATCAGAAACTTCTACGTCTGCCTTCGGAACTTCTACACCCTTGTATTCACCAAGAGTTACTTCTGGCTTCACAGCTACCTCTGCTGTAAAGATGAATGTTTTGCCTTTTTCTATCTGAACTACGTCGATTTCTGGCTGAGATACAATGTCCAATTCAGATTCTGCAGCTGCATTTGAATAATGCTCTGGAATCAGAGAATTGGCAGCCTCTTCGTAAAAGACACCAACGCCATACATTTTCTCTATCATAGCTTTCGGTACTTTTCCTTTACGGAAGCCTGGTACACTGATTTGGCCTTTCTGCTTCTGGTATGCACCCTGAATAGCCTTTTCAAAATCTTCAGCAGAAACTTCAATGGTAAGCTTCGCCATGTTCTTTTCTAATTTTTCGACCTGTACGCTCATGTTCGTGATTTCCTCCTTGATATCTATGAAAAATAATCCTTTCGGATATTTCTGCACATACTCACAGTCATTATTGGAGTATAGCATAAACCCTTAAAAATGGAAAGTATTTTTTTGTAATTTCCCCAGTAACTTTAGGATTTTCAGATCATCTTTACAAATTTTTACAGAATATTTAGAATCTGTTTCCATGCCTTACACCCACAAACATGATCCGCTCATCATCCATCCGGTGAGCTCTGTTGTCCGGGAATTTCCGTCCGGCTTCATCAATGCCTGGCATGTCCGTATACAATACTTGATTTTAGGTCAGACGCTACCTCTTCTCCCTTAAGTATCCGAACAAGTTCCAGCCCGTAGGCGATGGCTGTCCCCATCCCCCTGCTGGTGGTGATATTGCCATCTGTTACCACAGGAAGTTCCAGGACCTCCGCTCCCAGAAGCTTTTCTTCCATTCCCGGGAAACAGACCGCTTTTCTTCCACGTAGGAAGTCATTGAGTCCCAGTACAACTGCAGGCGCCGCACAGATGGCAGCCAGATGTTTTCCTTCGTTATTTTTATTCTTTAGAAGTTGTATCAATGGTTCATATGTTGCCAGGTTGGTCGTTCCAGGCATTCCACCGGGAAGCATGAACACTTCACCGTCCGAAAAATCGGCTTCTTCGAATAGTACATCGGCTTCAAACTTAATCTTGTGGGCGCCTTCTATGGTCTGTCTGCCCATGATTGAAACCGTGCATACATCAACGCCGGCTCTACGCAGTAAATCCACCGGTGTCAACGCCTCTATCTCTTCACATCCATCCGCCATAAATATAAAAGCTTTTGCCATAATTTTTCTCCTTTACTAAAAGCATCATTGTCAAAAATAGATCACTATTTTCATGGTTTCTTCTCTTCTCAGGACTTCTATGCTACAATAATAACAGAAAGTAATGCTCACTTATATATCTAAGAATCACTCATATTTTATATGCTGTAACTTTCGTCCACCTTATGTGTGGCAAGCATTACCCTACTCTGAAAGCGAGGAATATACATGGAAATAGAACGCAAATATCTGATCCATCAGCTGCCGGAGGACCTAAACCTCCATCCGCACTACAAAATCGAACAGGCGTATCTTTGTACTGAACCTGTTGTCCGCATCCGCCGTCAAGGGGATGACTATTTTCTCACCTATAAATCCAAGGGGTTTATGGTTCGTGAGGAATACAACCTGCCTCTTACAAAAGAAGCTTATGAGCATCTTCGTCCCAAGGTCGATGGGATTCTGATCTCCAAAACCCGGTTTGTTCTGCCATTGGAGGGTGGCCTGAACATAGAATTGGATGTCTTTGACGCCCCTTACGAAACTCTTCGCCTTGCGGAAGTGGAATTCCCCGATGAAGAAACTGCCAATCGGTTTGTTCCGCCATCCTGGTTTGGAGAGGATGTAACATTTTCCACAGAATATCAGAACAGCACACTCAGCAAAGGTTAAAACCTCTATAAGCATACTTATTCTTATACTTAATACTATACTCTCTTTTTTCCGGACTATCAAGACAGGTAGGGTCTACGAACTCTTCCGTACGATGGTCCGGTTTTCAGCCGAAGAAACCTCGTACAAAATGGCATTGCGTTCGTAACATACTAATAGAGGGACTCCATTTCCTTTACTCTGTCATATAGGAACTGATTTGCGGGAACAAGTATGCCTTGTTCTTTCGCCATATTAATTACGGTGCCCGCGAACATCTCCACTTCCGAGTGACGGCGGGCCACACCATCCTGACGCATGGAAGGCATGCTATCCTGGGAAAGGGTGCCTATGATATCCATGTATTCGTTCAAATCCTTTTCTCCGATTTCCACACCAACAGCCTGGGCCAATGCTATCACTTCCCGCATTGCGGCAATCATCGTTCTGTTAGGCTCTCCAGCCATCAGGCATCCACCATAATTGGTTTCATATACCATACAGGTCTGATTAACTCCTACATTTAACATGAATTTCCCCCACATGCGGTGCATAATATCCTCATCGCTGGTATAAGGCATCTGTATCTCATCAAAATAAGTACGCACCTTCTTCACGGCTTCACGCTGACACTGTTCTTTGGCTCCTATACGCAGCTCCCCCATCTTGGTGAAAGTCAATTCGTCTCCGAATTTCATGGCATCCATTCCCTGGGCCACAGTGTAAATCACGTTTTTCTCCCCATAGCGTTGGGCAATGATATCCTCGCTGGTGATTCCATTCATCACAGACATCATGACGGTATGGTCATCGATACAGTTCTCCATAGTTTCCAGCGCGGAGCTGAGCCCGTTGTATTTTACCGCTACAATCACCAGGTCTGCCGGAACTGCATCCTTGCTGTCGCATATTGACAGATGATAGGGTTTACCATTTTTATAGAAAGTTTTGTTTTTATTTTTTTCAATTCGTGTTGTGTCCATGACATAGGTGACGGAATCCGGGTTTTTATGATCCATGATATGGGTACCATAGAGAAGGCCTAAGGCTCCTGTTCCTATAATGGCCGTAGATTGAATTGACATCTGATTACCTCCTTTTATCGAACTAACACTTAAAGCGACGAGACGCCGAATTATAGCGTGTTTTCTCACTATTTCTGATTATATCACATGTGGTTTATTTAGCAAATAATCCCTGGATTGTATAATAACAAAGGATGGGAGTAACCATTTTGAACTTTATCTCATAGAATATAGCACCGTAAGTTTTAATAGGAGGATCCTATGAGAAAGAAACTAGCATTTCTACTTTGTTCTACACTTCTGATAGGCACTTTGGCTGCCGGTTGTTCGGGCAAGACCGATGATTCCAAGTCCGCCGACAATTCCAGCTCCAAATCTGTCTCCGAAACCTCCGCATCCGCGGATTCAACTACAAAACCACTGACCAAGGTAACCTTAAATGAGGTTGCCCATTCTATTTTTTATGCTCCTCAATATGTGGCGATCGAAGAAGGGTATTTTGAAGACGAGGGCCTGGATCTGGATTTGGTAACTGGCTTCGGGGCCGATAAAGTGTTGACTGCACTGATTTCCGGGGAAGCACAGATTGGATTTATGGGTGGTGAATCTTCCATCTATGCTTATCTGGAAGGGGCTAATGACGTTGTGGTGAACTTTGCCCAACTCACACAAAGAGCAGGTAACTTCCTGGTTTCCAGGGAAAATGAGGCGGATTTCCAGTGGAGTGATCTGAAAGGTAAAGATGTGCTTGGGGGACGTAAGGGCGGAATGCCTGAGATGGTCTTTGAGTATGTACTGAAGCAGAATGGGATTGATCCGGTGAAAGATCTGAATATTAATCAGAGTATTGATTTTGGATCCACTGCAGCTGCATTTTCTGGGGGGCAGGGGGAATATACGGTAGATTATTCTATATTACCACACCTCTAATTTGGGTTTCACAGAACCTTCAATACCTGGTCACAGATTGAACACATAATTTTACTATACTTGATTTGTAAGCAAGGGAGGCAGTAATTGTAGGAAGCTGCTGTACCTTACCTAACCACTATTTTTTTTATTTACATAAATTTCTTTTCATACTCGCCGGGGTGGCTTGCCCCGGCACTCCTTATTTTATGGGGAATTTATTGAAAGAATCAAGTACTTGGATTCTTTTTTATATATAACCACAAAAAAATGGAGGGAAAGGTTAACCCTCTCCCTCCTGTAAACTTGCGCTAATTCCCCTAATCAAAGAGTCATCAAGCAATTAAACTCATATATGTATTATATCCAGCAATGCCATCTACGGCCAATCCTGCATCTTTCTGATATGACTTAAGCGCATCGTGACCAGGATAGTCGAGCATCTGCGGACATCCCACAACACCAGAATCATATCCTCTCAAAAACAGTAGTATCTTGAGAGCAGTAACCATAAACCGGGTTTCGCCAAGCCTAACCGCATGTCCGTTAAGTGCTGCCTTTGTTGCACTACCAGCACTTCCATCAACTGCAAGGCCTGCATTGAACTCCATATTCATTGCGTGCTGTAATACTTTGACACCGGCTATTATAGTCGCCGGGCCTCTGTCTCCATCTAATTTGAGATTCGCTCCTACAAAATTATTTGCGTGTGCTTGTCCTGTTCTAACTGCATTCCTACTTGCTTCTGATACAGGTGGGTTAGTAGTGCCGCCTGATCCTCCACTTGAACCATTCTCAAGTGCCATGACTACGTGAGAGCCTTCTTTAAGATATAATGCTCCTACTTCGGCATAAGCATCAGAATTCAAGTGCGCTGCATCCGTATAAGCCTTAAACTTTCCAGTTGCTAACAGCGCTGCCCTTAAACTACTAGTAGTGCAATGCGGTGACAGGCTTGTCTGCCCTGCAAAGATATAGCAGCCTGCAACCAACTGAGAGCAGTCTGTATTTCCTGTTGCATTTTTGAAGGTATTGCCATTCTTTGTCCCACTTACGTAAGCAGAAGTACGATTATCCTGTCCATATCCAATATTGTTGTTAGCACATGCATATCTCATTTCCTGTGCTGCTCTTTTCGCCAACTCCTTATCGCTACAGATTAACATTACATTCCAACCCTTATTGTACCATGACCGGGTACATACTTCTTGCCCCGTCTGATCACCAACTACACCATTATTTGTTCCTTTTTCTGATATACTTGCGTGTCCGATTAAAACTGCCATAATTTCTTCCTCTCTTTCTTTGAAAACAAAAAAGGACGATATACTCGTCCTCCCGATTAATTCCAAGTTACAAACCTAACATACGATTATTTCCAACCTCTACCATCAGGGCTCCGCCCTAATACATGTCATATAATCCCTTCTTTCTTTATATAATATATTTCTTAGAGGATGCATTACTTATCATCGCTCTGAGATTTCTCGGTTATAAAATCAATTACAATCCATATATTACCTATCCTTTTTCCAATAGAAAAGAGGACGATTACTCGCCCTCTTTGGTTGATATCTGCGTTAAAATGTCAATTGCTTTGGTGATTACCACCGGTAATGGCAGCCCCATAAGCCCGGCGTTCTCAACAATACTAATAAGTTCATTCGCCATGAATCCTATACAAACTGCGTCTCGGATGTACTTGGTGCCAATTGCAATATCTAACCTAGCGGCAATCAACACGAACAACAAGGTCATACACTTCTTGCAAAGTCCCTTCCAGCCTGCTTTACTCTCCAATGTACCAGATTCCGTTTTGCACGACTTGCGAAATACACCAGCAAGTATTAACCCCGATATATAGTCAATGGCCATGAAGATAATTAACGTCTGCAGTGCAGAGTCCCATCCTCCGAATAGCCCCGCCACTACACTTCCAACAATTCCCGCAGCTGTACATATAGTATCTTTTATCATTATTTTC
>DVNN01000173.1 GCA_018714325.1 Candidatus Pelethocola excrementipullorum | reverse complement strand
AAACTCATGCTTTTTCATGCAAGCATGAAACGCATAACCTTTTGACCCTGGTATCCTCCTATTAAAGTATCATTTTCAAATTAAAATCTTGCATTTTTATGGATAGTATCTTATAATGCAGAAGTATCTTTGAGAAAAGATCGTTTCTTTCAAATATGGAATTGACAGTTCGAGACCATCCTGTCGTTAAACAAAACTAGGGACAACTTTAATGAGGTATCTTGTAACAGATGAATTTAGGTTGTTGTTTTATTTGGAGGTGAACGAATATGAAAAAAGAAAATATCAGCGCCATTCAAAAGCTCACGCTTTCTGCAATGGTCATGGCTTTGTATGTTGTCATTCTCTATCTCACCCAAAGTTTTTCCTTTGGGGCTTATCAGATTAGAATCGCAACATCGCTGTATGCACTTTCTTATCTATTTCCGTTCCTAGTTTTCCCCCTTGGTCTCGCAAATTTCATAGCGAATATGTTGTTAGGCGGTCTTGGCCTTCCAGACATGGTTGGCGGATGTATCGTGGGTATTGTCACGACATCATTCATCGTAGGTATACGTAAGATGAATTGGAATTCTAATCTTATGATTCTTCCAATCATCCTCATCCCCGGGCTCGGAGTGCCGATATGGCTTAGTTACTGCCTGAATGCGCCCTATGTGCCTCTGGCGGTCAGCCTCTGTATCGGACAGGTAATCCCGGCATTTGTGGGCGCATTTTTAATCAAAGCCCTGGAACGGGCACTGGGATTGAAAAAGAGAACATTACCTTTAGGAGGATCAGAACATGAGCGGTAGAAGCAATAAAGAACTGGAAGGCGTAACCTTATTAGGAAACCAGAAGAACGTCTATAAGATGGACTATGCACCAGAAGTTTTGGAAACATTTCCGAATAAACATACGGAAAATGATTACTTCGTCAAGTTCAACTGTCCGGAATTCACAAGTCTGTGTCCGATGACAGGACAGCCGGATTTCGCAACAATTTACATCTCTTATGTACCGGGGAAACTTATGGTGGAGAGTAAATCCTTAAAACTTTATCTGTTCAGCTTCCGAAACCACGGAGATTTTCATGAGGACTGTGTCAATATCATCATGAAGGATCTGATCCGGCTGATGGACCCCAAATACATCGAAGTATGGGGGAAATTCACTCCACGGGGAGGCATCTCTATCGATCCTTATTGCAACTATGGCAAGCCCGGCACCCCTTGGGAGAACGTTGCATTTGATCGTTTGACCCAGCATGATCTGTACCCGGAAAAAGTGGACAATCGTTAGGGGTGGAATATGGCAGATAAAGCAATGGTCCTGTTCAGCGGCGGCGTAGATAGTACAACCTGTCTGGCACTGGCGTTGGAACGTTATGGAAAGGGAAATGTGATCCCGCTATCTATTCTATATGGACAGAAACACGAAAAAGAATTAGAGGCTGCAAAACAGATATTGGACTTTTATCAAATAAAGGGTATGGAATTAGATCTGACGACAATCTTCGCAAACAGCAATTGTTCTTTACTTGCACATTCAAATGAGAAGATTCCACAGACCACTTATTCAGAACAGTTAAAGCAGACAAATGGTGCACCTGTTTCCACCTATGTTCCCTTCCGCAACGGATTATTTCTGGCTTCCGCGGCAAGCCTGGCGATAGGCGAAGGCTGCTCTTCTATCTACTATGGTGCGCACCATGATGATGCTGCTGGAAATGCCTATCCGGACTGTAGTGAAGGATTTTATACCAGCATGAATCAAGCGATCTATGAAGGTAGCGGGAAAGCGCTAAAAGTGGAAGCACCTTTCATCGGCTGGAACAAGGCCCATATCGTAAAAGAGGGACTTCGTCTGGGTGTTCCCTATCACCTTACCTGGAGCTGTTACGAAGGAGGCGAGAAACCCTGCGGTGTGTGTGGCACCTGTATTGACAGGAATAACGCCTTTTTGGCAAATGGAATCTCCACCTTATCATCATAAGAACATGCGCCGGACGGGAGAAGACAGAAAGCAGACGGGGATGTCAATGGAGTCCCCTTCTGCTTTCTGTACTTTTTCTTTAATTTTTCTCTACTTTTACGCTTCTGGTTCCCTGGCCGCAAACGGGCGGAAGGTATATGTAATGCTTGCGGATCCAGCACCTTTTCATACTTAGCATACTATAATCGCGAATGGCCGAACCCGTTAACCAATGCATCCAGCTTTACATGATTCTTGCACAATTCGCAATTGCCCGGAGCGTAGCTCTTATATGCCGGTACATCCTCCTGCCGGAATATGGTGTTGATCTCAATGCCTGAAAGCTGGGTAATGTTGCTGAAAACAGAAGAAATTCCGGCAATTCTGCCACCGTAATATCCGATGCTGTCCATACAATTTTGTAGCAGTTGTCCAGTCGTTGCGGATGCCGTCAAGATCAGCACATTCTTATTCTCTATCATCATCTTACAATTATCCCTGAAAATCACCTGCCCGGAACCGATTAACTCCGGCCCAGTAATATAGATGGTATTATGCCTGTTCATGGACATAATACCGGTGTGCGCCAACTCCTCAGCCAGATACGCTCCAATCACCTGTGTCCCGTCCAGACAGACAATCGTATCCACGATTGTGGTATGACTATAACGCTGTGACAGTACATAGGCGGCCGCACGAGCTTCCGATGCTCTAGATTTGATGGTCGTCATGTCAAAATAATGAGATATATGAGAACTTGGTGTTGCAAAATGACCGCTGTAAACCTTTAACTCAATACGCTTATCCTGCTTCGCTAAAATCTTCTCCATTCTGGATTCCATATGTCACCCCCAAATTTTATTCTTGATATTCATTACCTTCCTTCAGCAAGTCACATAATTGATATGTCTCCATTATACCTTAACACAATGAAGGGATACAATGATTATTTGATTAAAATCTTCAGAGTTTATCCAAAAAAACCCAGGAAGACTAAGTTCCTGGGTTTATATATATACATATACCACCCCTACTATT
>DVNN01000172.1 GCA_018714325.1 Candidatus Pelethocola excrementipullorum | reverse complement strand
TTACCGATCCCTTTCCCTCTTTTACGATGCCAGCACGTTCATACAAGGTTGCCAGTTCGGAGTAAAGGTATCCCGGATAACCTTTACGGGATGGAATCTCACCCTTTGAAGATGAAACCTCACGCATAGCCTCACAGAAAGAAGTGATATCCGTCAGAATTACAAGGATATGCATACCCTTTTCAAATGCCAGGTACTCAGCAGCCGTAAGGGCTAATTTGGGTGTGATCAGACGTTCCACCACCGGGTCATTGGCTAAGTTTAAGAACATAACCACGTGTTCCGATACACCGCTCTCCTCGAAGGTACGGCGGAAGAACTCGGCCACATCGTATTTGACACCCATGGCGGCAAATACAATCGCAAATTCTTCATCCGTGTCATCGCCCAGAGAGGCCTGCTGTACGATCTGAGCGGCCAGGTTGTCGTGGGGGAGACCATTTCCGGAGAATATGGGTAGTTTCTGTCCACGGATCAAAGTGGTCAGACCGTCGATGGCTGAGATTCCGGTACGAATATAGTTTCTCGGGTACTTTCGAGTCACGGGATTCAGCGGAAGACCGTTGATATCTGCCTTATAATCCGAAGTGATGGGGCCAAGCCCGTCAATTGGTTTTCCGATTCCGTCGAAGGTTCTGCCTAAGATCTCCTCTGACAGGGCGATTTCCATAGGATGCCCGGTCAGTCGGGTGTGGGTATTCTTCAAGGACATACTCTCTGTTCCTTCAAAGACCTGGATAATTGCCTTATCCTCGTAGACAGCCTCAATACGCCCTAGTTTCTTTTGGTTTCCTTCTACGGTAAATTCTACGATTTCCTGAAAAAATGCGTCTTTAACGTTTTCTAAGACCACGAGGGGTCCATTGATTTCACTTAAGCCTAAATATTCTATTGCCATAGATCTTCATCCCCTCCTTATCCATTTCTCTTTAATACATTGTCATAGAAGTTGTCAATCGCCGTACGATAATTATCCAGCATTTCCAGATGATCATTGGGTACATCATATTTGATGGCAATTACTTTTTCGAATATATTGTCCTCTTTCAGTACGGACATGGGCATTCCCATGGTAACCAGTACCTTGGACTTTTTATATAGATAGAGAATGATCTCCATCATCTTAAATTGTTTCTCCATAGGCACGCTGGTATCATCCTTATGGAAGGCGTTCTGCTGTAAAAAGCCCAGTCGGATGACTCTGGCGATTTCCAGAATCAGTTTCTGGTCATCGGGGAGAACATCGCCGCCGATCAGCTTAACGATCTCCATCAGTGAGCTTTCACTGTTTAGAAGGGACATCAATTGATTCCGCATGTCTATAAAATTCTTATTCACATGATCCTTATACCAAGGAGCCAGATCGTTGAGATATTCGGAGTAACTGGTCAGCCAGTGGATGGCCGGGAAATGCCGGGCATAAGCCAGGGATTTATCCAGTCCCCAGAAACAGCGAACAAAACGCTTGGTATTCATGGTTACAGGCTCGGAGAAGTCACCACCTTGAGGTGATACGGCTCCGATAATGGAGACACTTCCCTCGGAACCATTCAGAGTCTGCATCATGCCGGCACGCTCGTAGAAAGCGGATAGACGGGATGCCAGGTAAGCCGGGAAACCTTCCTCGGCGGGCATCTCCTCCAGACGTCCGGATAACTCACGGAGAGCCTCGGCCCAACGGGAGGTGGAATCCGCCATGATCGCCACGTCGTATCCCATATCCCTGTAATACTCAGCCAGAGTCAGCCCGGTGTAGATAGAGGCCTCACGGGCGGCCACAGGCATGTTGGATGTATTGGCAATCAGCGCAGTACGATGCATCAGTGGATTTCCAGTCTTGGGATCCACCAGTTCTGAGAACTCTTCCAGAACCTGTGTCATCTCGTTGCCACGCTCACCGCAGCCGATATAGATGATGATGTCGGCGTTTGACCATTTGGCAATCTGATGCTGGGTCATGGTTTTTCCGGTTCCGAATCCGCCGGGAATGGCAGCGGTGCCGCCTTTGGCGATGGGGAACATGGTATCCACAATACGCTGTCCTGTAATCAGAGGCTCTGTTGCAGGATAACGCTTTAATGTGGGTCGAGCCACACGTATGGGCCATTTCTGACATAGGGTCAGATCTTTTTCCGTACCGTCATCCATCTTTAATTTAACGATGGTATCCTTAATGGTATACTGGCCATCTTCGGCAACCCAGGTAACGACGCCATGAACATCCGGCGGTACCATGGACTTGTGTACGATAGTCTGGGTTTCCTGAGTCTTTGCAATCACCATACCGCCCAGCAGTTCCTGACCAGCAGTGACGGTTAGCTGTACATCCCATAGTTTGCTGGTATCCAGAGAGTCCACATTGACACCACGGGTGATGTACTTGCCGGATTCCTTGGCGATTTCACTTAAGGGACGTTCAATACCGTCGAAGATATTGTTCAGGATACCAGGTCCCAGCGTAACAGATATAGCATCGTTGGTGGCGGTCACAACTTCTCCGGGTTTTAATCCCGTAGTCTCTTCAAAGACCTGTATTGTGGTGGTGTCTTTGGTAAGACCAATAACCTCACCCACCAGATTTTCTTCTCCTACGTATACCATCTCGGACATCTTAAAACCGGTATTGCCTTTCAGGTAGATGACCGGACCATTGATACCGTAGATGATTCCTGTCTTATTCATGTGCGGCACCTCCGTGGAAAATAAATTCGTCCTTTTCCTCATTCAACAATGTGAGGAAGGAATTGTCAATCAATATATGTTTTTCCGGGATGACTGCACGGATGCCGCCCTTGAAGTCTTCCTTGGATATAGTCATTTCAGCACCGGTATTTCGCTCTAGCTGCTCTTTTAAGTGGGCATCTGATTTGTTGATATAGATGACCAGGGTATCTCCATCGGCAAACTTAAGAGTTTCCTGAATCTTCCGGTCCAGATAAGCTTCGTATTCCGGAGTCTTCATGAAGCCGCGGATTTTTTCAATAACTTCTGAGAACAACTTGTTTTCCAGTTCCATATTCTTCTTGGAAAGTGAACGCTTAATATGAAGCTGTTCTGTGGAAAGCTTTTTGTTCAGATTCCGTTTTAACTTTTCTTTTTCTGCTTTTAATTCGGCATCTGCCTGTCGCTCCGTGATTTCTTTGTGCTCGGCAAAGATTTTTTCAAGAGCAGCTTGGTGCTCTTCAATCATGGTTCTGGCCTGAGCCTGAGCCGATTCTATGGAGCTGTTATAGAAATTTTGTAATTTTTCTTCGATTGTCAAATCTCTCACCTGCCTTATAATTTAAGTCCAATTGCTTCATTTACATAGGAAGTGATAAAATCTGGTTTTCGGCCGGTACCGTGGCGGTCCGGTATCTCGATAATCAGCGGAAGCTTATGATTCAGCTTGACATCGTTGATAATGTCCGGAAATTCTCTGCCAAACTTTTCAGTCAGCAGGATAATGCCAATTTCTTTATTTGCCAGGGTATTTTCCAGGGCTTTTCGCAGCTCTTCTTTCTCATGTACCACGACGCCTTCCACTCCTGCCAAACGCATGCCGGTCTGGGTATCGATATTATCACTGATTAAAAACATTTTCATAAAGAATCCCACCTGTTTTTTAAAGGTGCAATCAGCCTCCGGTGACTTTACCGGATGCCGTTGCTTGTGTTGGAATTATCTTACAGTTTACCAAGAATCATGAAAGAGATAATCAGACCGTACAGTGCGATACCTTCGGCCATGGCTACGAAGATCATGGATTTACCAAACAGTGAACCATCTTCGCTGATAGCGCCCAGGGCAGCACTTGCGGAACTGGCTACGGCAATACCGGAACCAATACCGGATAAGCCGGTAACCAGAGCAGCGCCCAGGTAGCCAAGACCTGTTGCCAGACCTGCTCCGTCAGCTGCGGCGTGTACACTGACTGTTCCTGCCATATTTACGAGAGTTCCCACCAGCAGCAAGCCGAAGAAGGCCAGACAGTTGATGGAGATTGTCTTTTTGTATCTTGCTTTGTTCTTTTCACCCAGGAAAAATACTGCTGTTGGGATGATGATAGTTAATACAAGTGCAAATGCGGTAATAATTTGGATAATAGATGTCATAATAATAATCCTCCTGAAATTAAAAATTCGTTCTTTCTATTCAGTTATGCGGCTCCTTTAGAAGCAGCTGCACATGTAAGCTGCCGTAGAAACCATTAGTTTTTCTTTAAGAATGGCTTGAATTCTCGGCCGTTGCCTTTATAAAAGCGGCTGAACATCTCGTAGTATTCCAGACGAAGTACCTGAATACCTACAACCAGCCCTTCCATCGCAAAGACGAAAGCATTCCCCAGGATGATGATGATCCAGTTGGGGCTTCCTCCATTTTCCGCTCCCGCCAGCATTAAGACCACTTCCATCATGGCTGCGTGGCTGACTGCGAAAGCGCCCATACGGACAAAGGAGAGGGTGTTGGACATATAACTTAAAGCAATCTCGAAAAGTTCGAAGAAGCTTTGTACAAAGAACATGCCCTTACCACCTTCGATGGTAGGTTTGCGTTTTGTAACGATGCGGGTCAGTGGCTCTTTCAGCATGATCAGAATCAGTGGTACTACAAACATCACCACCAAAACTCCAGTTGCCGGAAGGGTATGGCCTGTCATGTAAAGGAAGATCGTAGCCGTCAGTGATCCGTAGAATATAAGACCGCAGATGGCGTTCTGATCAAAGCAAATGCCTTCCACATCACGAGTTTTTACCGCGTTGATGATATGCATGATCATGGTAACCAGAATCAGGAACATACCAAAGGCGATGGCAACCACGAATACCGTATTCATCGTACCGATGAACGGAAGGGTGGTCATGGTTGTCTTAGGATGTAGCCAGAGCGCTGGAATCAAATCCTCAAAGCCAAAGACACTGCCGTACAAAAAGCCGAAGATAACCGAGAAAATGCCGGCCATACTCATGATGGCTGCTAACGGGATCTTCTTGAACTTATAGAGTAAAGCGCCTCCGATTACCAGGCATAAGCCCTGTCCCACATCCCCGAACATGGTGCCGAAGATAAAGGCATAGGTAAGTCCCACAAAGATGGTGGGGTCAATCTCATGATATCCTGGGATGCCATACATCCTGATGAACATCTCAAATGGTTTGAATATCTTTGGGTTTTTTAGTTTCGTCGGTGGCTGTGCCACGATATTATTGTCATTGTCCTCGACAAAGCAGAAGAGATTCGGATCATTTGCAATCTCTTTCTGGAATTCGGCGGCATCCTTTTGCGACATCCATCCACAGAGGATGTAGAAGGTTTCCTTTTTGGAATTGGTACATGCAGCCAGTTTACGTACATCAAAGTTCTCGGACAGGGCGGACAGCTTCTTGTAAGCCGCGTCCAGATCATCGGTATGATCTTTCAGTTGTTCCTGTATTTTAGCATCACAGGAAGCAATCTGCCGGTTGGACTCCTGAAGCTTCTCGGCCAGCCGGGAATGAGCTTCTACAGGAGTTCCTTCATAGGCATCCGGAAGAAAGAGGCGTTCAAAGTGCATGGAAGCATAGGCTGCATCCACCCTGCTCACCTGATCCCGGACACAAAAGTAGATACCCCAGACGTATTGTTCGTTGGAATGACAGCGGTAGAACACTGATTCCATATCGTCATAGATATAACTTTGTAGTTTGTTAAAGTATTCCCTCGGTATCTTACCGAATCGGAATTTCAGATGCTTGAACTTAAATATGGTAGAAATATCACATTCTAATCCCATAAAGGGTTCGATTTTATCATATAGTTCTTGATATCTGCTTCTTTGAGCTTCATAACCCGCTCGTTCTTCATTAATCTGGTTCAAGGTATGGTCCAGATTCTGCACAAAGGCAATAGATTCTTCAAGTGTGAGCTCTTTATCGGTATTCTGTCTGTCATTGGGCAGAAGTTGAATATAATTTTCCGCCAGCTTCAGCGTTTCCTTGTAAGGATTAATCTGGATATATGGAGTTAAGTCCTGCACGGACCTTAATTCTGCCAGTGCATTTTCCAGATGTATCTCATACTTGGACAGGTACTGATTGACCACGCGGTCGATATCAGACTTTGGACCGGTTATGCTCAGGAATTTCATCTTTATAATCAAAGTAAAACACCTCCGGTATTCCTTATTTTAGTCATTGGGCTGCATTTTTCTCAGGTTCTTTCAGAAATCCTGCAGACATTAAGTCTTCATGACATGTGTCATGGCTTCGTCCGGAGTTATCCGGTATCGCACACATTCCAGCGCTATGATTAGCCGATTCACCTCATGCTCCTTATGATATAAGTAGGAGTAAATCGTGATTACCGAATAAGGGGCCTTGCGGGATGCGTTGGAAAGAACGTGCTTCATAATGGCGGCATACATTGTTTCCAGATTCTCCAGTGAAAATCCCTTGTATTGGTGGGCGTAGTAGGTCTGATCAATCAGAGCCTCCAAAGCGGCCGTGTTTTCGGCTTCAACCATCGCTGTGATCTGCTGGTTGCTGATGCGGTATTTAGCCGGAATCAAAAGGGCATAGATATCAGCAGACGACATATTATAGTAACATTTGGAGCGGTATATCCACTGTAAGTTCAACATATCAAACTTGCTGCCATAGGCTTTAGTCAGTTCAACCAAGTCCTTCCCCTTATAGAGTTTATCCTTCATCTTCCAAATTTCTTTGAAATAGTACAGATCCAGGGTCATCTCATAGTCAAATAGGGTTGGCTTCTCCATAACCAGCAGTTTTGAGAAGGGTTCATAATAGGGGGTGCCCCTCATGGTCTCCACAAATTCCTGGACTGTAGTGCTGGAGGACATCAGCGTAAGGTTTAAGTTAGAATGTTGGTTAAAGAAATCCTCAAACGCCGACAAATTCACCAGCGTAATCCGATTATCAAACAGATTAGTCAAGCATTCTTTAATAACAGAGACCTCATAACGCTTAAAATAAAGAGTCAGGAACTGACGCTGCTGAACGTTGGAAAACCGGTAAAGCTTTGCAAAATCCCGATAGATACTCTGCCGGAGCATTCGCTCGATCTGGACACGGTGCAATTCATTCTCATCCGCAGAACCAAATAAGGGCTCATAGGATGGACATTGCTTCAGGTAGTTTACTGCCTGAGGGATTGTTTCCAGTTCGGTGATTTCCCGGAAGTTGGCATCGTTCAGGAATCGGCTTTCCATGGCACGTATCTTAGTGGTAAGACCGCTGTAGGTTAACAAACCGTTCATCTTATCACTTCCTTATTATTTTTTCATAGATTTGGGTGGAGAGTGTATCGTGATTCTCCTCATAATACCGATCCATGGATTCGAGAGTGGCGGCAGCGCTTTCCTTTAGTTGGGAAAGTTCTTTGTCCAATTGAACGGATAACGCATCCTGTAGTTTAGTCAGCTCCTTTTCCGTGGAGGTTTCCAGGTCATTATCGTATGCTGCAATCCGATCTTTTGACTGCTGATCCAGCTGTTTTTTCTGGTTAGCGGCACCGTCCAGAATCCGGGAAGCGGCGATCTCTATCTCAGCGAGTTTGTCAATTATCTGATCCATAACATACCTCCTTCAAGATTTTAATTATGGCCAATTACATGTTACTATCATACACCTTTTTAAAAAAAATGCTAGTGTAAAATGAATAAAATTAAGTTTCTGTGTGCTTCCTTCAAAACAGCTTGTTAAAATTTAGACATATTACACAAAAAGTGTTGTATAACCTGGGTTTTCTGGGGGAAGTGCTTAGCTGAGCAAAAGATGCTGAGATAGGATAGATGGTAAAAATATGATCTGAAATAGAGAACTGACCTAGTGTAAGCTGGTAGGGGGGAGGAAAGTTTTAGTTAGGTAAATAAGTAAATAATTCTGTTCCCTTTCGGCTGTTTTTCTGGTAAAGTAATACTTGTGAATTTTAATTTGACGCGCGTCAGCGCGAGAGTCTGATAAGTCGGATTCATTCTTGTAAATAATAGATAAAATTGGGTGTGAAAAATCACATCAAAGGATAATAGAAAAGGTAGGTTTAGCAGGATGCGTTTAAGAAATATCAGAGGGGCACAGGAGATTATCGAGGGCTGCAGTTGGGTTATTCAGGACCCTCAAAAGCAAAAGGGTTGTTGGAGCCAGGTGTTTGGCAGTGGGAATCCGATTCACATAGAAGTAGGTATGGGAAAAGGGCGTTTTCTGATGGATATGGCAAAGGCTCATCCTGAAATAGATTATGTGGGCATAGAGATGTATGATAGTGTGCTTTTACGTGCGGTTCAGAAAGCGGAATCTCTTGAAGACGCACCGGAGAATTTCCGGTTTATTCGAATGGATGCCAGAGAACTGCCGGATGTGTTTGAACGAGGTGAGGTAGAAAAGATATATTTGAATTTTTCCGATCCCTGGCCAAAGGACAGGCATGCGAAGCGTAGACTTACATCCAGACAGTTTTTACAACGATATAAAAAGATTTTACTTCCGGGGCAGCAGGTAGAGTTTAAAACCGATAATAAGGTCCTGTTCGAATTTTCTCTGGAGGAAATCAAGGAAAGCGGCTGGGTATTGGATGGCTGTACCTTCGATCTGCACCACGATGAGGAGATGAATAAGGGAAACATCATGACGGAATATGAAGAGAAATTTTCTTCCATGGGAAATCCCATATATAAATTAGTAACGCATGATACAAAATAAGAATTAGGAATAGCCGTCGTCTACTGCTGAACCGACCCCTGTCTACTTGACAGAGGGCGGTTCATGCTTCAGGAGGAGATGATGGCTTTTTAAAATTAATTTCATATTATAATAATAAAAAGAGATTTATATATGAAGAAACCAGGAATTAAAGGTAAGTTGGAGGAGTTAAGTTATCAGGTAACGGCTAAGAAAGGCAACGTCCCTGTAATACTAAAATCAATAAAAGAATTGGATACAACACTAAGCAAATTCGGTAAGGGCAAAAAAAAATAAAAATTTTGTAAAAAAAGGCTTGATTTTTTCTTAATATTAACTTATAATAACTTTTGCGTTGTAAATTTAATAACGAAAGAAAAGCGCCTTTAGCTCAGTTGGTAGAGCAGTAGACTCTTAATCTATTTGTCCAGGGTTCGAGTCCCTGAAGGCGCACTGAAGCACTGTTTTCGATGACGAATGAGAGCACCGGGGGCGGTGCTTTACGTTTATCATTTTATGAAAATATAGGGGCCAGAATGGAAATTCACTTTTCCATTCTGGCTCTTTTGGATTATTAAAATCACTATAATAAACCAATTAAGGCCGTGGAAGAAATAAGAAGAGTCTTAAAGACGGGGGGCATATTGGTATTAGGAGAACCCACCTTTCTCGGTCCACTTCTGCCTATTGTCAATGCAATGATGCCATTGAGTAATTCTGGTGATTATAAGTTATATAGTAAAAAGTCCATCAAAGCATTATTTGAAGAAAATGGATTCACAACTGAGCGGTGGAGAAGAATCAACTATAGAACGTTTGTGATTAATGCAAGGAAAGAGGCGTGATATGATAATTATTTAAAACCATCCATTATGCCACCAATGTTTTATGAAGTGGTATTATTATCTGCACCATGAAAACCAGAGCAGATAAAAGGAGGGTTAGATTTAACATGAATAACAATTGGAAGAAAAAGATTATTACCTTTTTAGTCAGCCAAGGGATTACCTTGCTGGGATCGTCCATCGTACAGCTGGCTATTATTTGGCACGTCACCTTACAAACATCATCGGGCTTCTGGGTCACTGTATTGACGCTATGTTCTTTTATACCTCAGATGATAATCTCAATCTTTTCAGGGGTTTGGGCAGACAGGCATGACCGTAAAAGGTTAATCATCATCTCTGACACCTTCATCGCGGCGGCAACTTTGATCTTAGCCTTATATTTAAGTAAGGTTACGAATACAAAGATGGATCTCATTGCCATAACGGTAGTATCCCTGATCCGCTCAATCGGCAGTGGAATACAATCACCGGCTGTGAACGCAGTAATTCCACAACTGGTTCCGAAGGAAAGCCTGTTAAGATTCAACGGTATCAACGGAAGTATCCAATCCGCCATTCAGTTTATGGCACCAACGATAGCCGGTGTGATCCTTTCTTTTGGAACCATATATGAAATACTATTCATCGATGTCATTACCGCGATAGTTGGAATTACATTATTTTCAACCATTAAGGTGACTCCGCTAATTCATGAGGAAAGGGGGGGAGAAGCAAGCTTTTTTGGGGATATGAAGGAGGGATTTTCCTATGTTTTTCAGAATCCTCAGATATCAGGGTTGTTTGCAAGGTACGGTCTTTATGTGTTTCTGAGTGTTCCCTCAGGATTTCTAGCCACTCTTTTTATAGAAAGGACGTATGGGGATAGTTATTTCTATCTCACCGCTAATGAGATTATCGGTTTCGGTGGAATGTTTCTGGGCGGCCTAGTTCTTTCTCTATTAAAAGGATTTGAAAACAGAAGAAAAACCTTTTCCCTTGGCCTGGCAGGTTATGGACTTTTCTCTGTGGCTCTGGGTTTTACCACACACTTCTGGCAGTATGGCATCCTCATGTTTTGTGTCTGCCTGTGTATCCCCATTATCCAGTCTTCGATGATGACCCATCTTCAGGAAAATGTGGAAGTTAACATGCAGGGCAGGGTTTTCAGCCTGCTGAACACAATATTCTCGGGTGTAATGCCCCTTGGGATGGCATTATTTGGTCCTCTTTCAGACCGCATTCCTATCTACGTATTAATAATCGTATCAGGAGTGCTGATTATTTTGTTGGGAGTGATTTATTTTATGTCAGGGGTACAGGAAAAAATAAGGATATAAAAAGGTATAATAGGATAAAATAGACTTTGAAATAAATAATATAAAAGGTGGTGATTTTATGCACAATGCCAGTAAGATATCTAATAGTTTGATCGATGAAAAATCTCCATACCTGCTGCAGCATGCTTACAATCCTGCGTGGGTAATAGGATCGACGGCGTTGTTTGCCCTTAGTCGAATGTGGTTTCTTGTCAAATGCAGCAGAGGCTGATAAATTAATTGATGATTCTTATCAGGATGAATTAGTGACTCATATTTTTAAAGGGACAGAGAATTACATAAATTAAAATAATAATGGATAAGGGAGCAGTGCATAGCTGATGAAAATCAGTAATGCACTGCTCCTTTTAGAAACCCTAAATGAAACTGTAAATGTTTATAAAACAATACCCGTTTGGGTGATTCCATTTTAAAATATTTTAGACCAATCATTCTAAACTAATTGATATTTAAAGTAAATGTCAGACATATAAAATGAGATAAAAGGACATAATAAACAAAAAACAACGAAAAAATATGTGTATAATAGAGTATTTACAATAAAAATAATAGATGTTATCATAAGGTAATAAATAAATGTCGGACAAATGAAAGGAGAAATATGAATAAGATAATATCTGCCAAAGAAGCATTAAAAAAAATCAGTGATCATCAAACAGTGGCGATTTTGGGATCGGGAGGGGGTATTTGTGAACCGACTTTCTTATTGAATTCGCTGGGAAATATGTATCAAAATACAGGAGCACCTAAAAATCTGACATTGTTACATGCAAATGGAATTGGAGATAAGAATACTTTTGGTACAGATGCACTTGCGTATGAAGGGTTAGTGAAAAGAGATATTGCCGGACATTGGGGAATGGCTCCGAAGATGGCAAAAATGGCCCAGGAGGAAAAGATTGAAGCATATAATCTCCCGCAGGGTGTTATTTCGCAGATGTATCAGAGCATTGCAGGGAATAAACCGGGAGTTATCACGAAAACCGGGCTGAATACTTTTATTGATCCACGGATTGAGGGTGGGAAGATGAATAAAAGTGCGAAAGAGGATTTGGTGAAAATAATAAATATTGATGGAGAAGAATGGCTGCATTATCCGAATATCAATATCGATGTTGCTTTAGTTAGAGGAACGACTGCTGATGAAAACGGTAATATCACATATGAAGAAGAAGCGGCAATACTGGATGGAATATCAATTGCCCAGGCAGCTAAAAATAGTGGTGGTATTGTAATTGCCCAGGTAAAGAATATCGCAAAAGCAGGATCGTTAAAAACAAAAGACGTAGTAATTCCAGGAATTTATGTTGACTATATTGTAGTTGACTCGAATCAACCACAAACATGTGAGAGAATGTATGATCCAGCACTGGCTGGAAATGTTAATGTACCAGTTGAGAATATTGCTCCATTGCCACTTGATCCTAGAAAGGTAGTAGCTAGGAGGGCTGCGAAAGAACTGCGACATGGAATGGTAATTAACTTAGGTGTTGGAATGCCTTCTGGGATTGCTGCAGTGGCAGCGGAAGAGGGGTATCTGGATCAATTGAATTTCACGGTTGAGCAGGGAATCATCGGTGGAATGCCGATTGGAGGAGTGATATTCGGAGTTTCACATTCGCCAGAGGCAATGATTGACCAGACACTGCAATTTAACTTTTATGATGGTGGTGGACTTGATATTGCATTTTTGGGAATGGCGCAAATGGATCGAGATGGAAATGTCAATTCGAGCAAAACGGGAGCTCTTTTATCTGGATGTGGTGGTGCGATTAATATCTCCCAGAATGCTAAAAAAGTTGTTTTTTGTGGAACTTTCACAGCGAAGGGGTTCAAGGCAGATGTAGGAGATGGGAAGATTTCGCTGCTAAGAGAGGGTGATATAAAGAAGATCGTTGAGCAAGTGGATCAAATTACCTTCAGTGGAACTTATGCTCGGAAGATTGGGCAACCAGTGTTATACATAACCGAAAGAGCAGTATTTGAATTGGCAAAAGACGGTGTTATGCTGACGGAAATTGCACCAGGAATGGATTTGGAAAAAGATATTTTGGCGCATATGGATTTTAAACCAATCATAGCAAAAGAATTGAAAAAAATGGATTCAGAGATTTTTATAGTCTGATAAGGAGGCGCAGATGGCAACACATATTAAATTTGCAGAAGAAAATGATGTGGCATTTATTAAGTTTTACGAAGAGGAAGAGAGAAAACCGTGTACTTTGGATTGGGATGTGCTAGCTGAATTAAGTGAAAAGCTTACAGAGATTGAAGAACATCCCGGAAAATATACAGCATTAGTTGTTCAAAGTGAATCACCAAAATCCTTTATTGTTGGAGCAAACATTGCAGTTTTGAAAACTCAGAATGCTGAAAATATTGGAGCATGGGTGGAAAATGGACACAGGATATTTAACCGTATTCAGAATCTGCCAATTCCAGTGATTGCCAAGGTGGCAAGATATGCCTTGGGGGGTGGATTAGAAATAGCAATGGCGTGTGATATGATTATTGCAGGTGAAAATGCCAGTTTCGGTCAGCCAGAAGCTTCTCTTGGTGTCATGCCAGGATGGGGAGGCAGCTATCGATTGCCGATGCTGGTTGGACCAAACAGAGCAAAAGAAATGTTTATGACAGGAAAGCATATTGATGCGAAGATTGCATATGAATGGGGACTGGTTAATCATGTCTGTGAAGAAGATAAATTAGATCAATTTGTAGCAGAGTTGGTAGCTCAAATGGCAAAAAACTCAGCAGAAGTCATCAAAAATGTGAAGCATACGATTTTTGATGAGATGCAAGTCGGAATATACCATAATTGTTTCATTGAAGCAACTACATCATCTACTTGTATGGCTTCAGAAGATACAAAAAAAAGACTCGCCGATTTCTTTGAATCACGTAAGAAAAAATAAACAGTAAATGTTTTGGAAAAGGAGAATGAAATGGAATATGTTATTGGGATATTAATACTGTTTAGTTTTTTTGGATTAGCATTTTATGCAGCAAAAGGTGGCAATCTGATGATGGGTATGCTTTTTATGGCAATTTTGTGGACCGTGTTGCCGATGATTGGAAACACCTTTGTTACAAATCCAGAATTTATAACAGCCTATGGGGCAGATATTAATTATACATGGATTGAAGCATTTACAAAGGTCTTCCAGAGTGGCCCAGAAGGGTGGGGGAGCGTACTAGTAAATGTTGTGTTTGGAGCATGGTTTGGCAGAGTATTACTAGAAACACAGATTGCTTCAACGATGATCAAGAAGACAACCGAACTCGGTGGTGACAGACCGGCGATTACTTGTATCTTATTATGTATTGTTACGACTTTGATATTCTCATCATTGTTTGGCGCTGGAGCGGTAGTGGCAATTGGTGTTATCATTATACCTATTTTCTTATCGCTTGGCATTCCCAAAGTTTTAGCACTTTGTTCATTTATGTTAAGTATTGGAGCAGGAATGTTCCTGAATCCGGTACTGTTTGGACAGTATACCGCCTTTTTCTTAGATGTGAGTGGAAACCCAGTTTACAGCTATGAAGAATATGTTCAGTGGGGAACCATCGCATTAACTGTTCAGGTGCTATTTGTAATTGTATTGGTGCTTTTTTGTACCAGAAAGAAGAAAAACGCACGTTTCTGGGCAGTTCAAAAACCAGTTAGAAAAAAACTAGATTACGCTCCAAATATTTCACTGTTAACTCCATTTATTCCAGTAGTGCTTTTGATCGTTTTTAATATTCCAATTATCATGGGATTCTTGATTGGTGGATTTTATGCTTTGCTCGTTTGTGGAAAATTGAAATCATTTCGATCAGCATGCCGGACATTTGGTAAGGATTTTTTTGATGGTGTAGTTGATACAGCACCACTGGTGGGATTTCTGTTGATCGTACCAATGTTTAATAAAGCGGCTGAATTATGTATCCCGTATTTTAATGCAATACTTGGAAATGTTATTCCTAATAGCACGTTACTGATCGTTATAATTTTCTGCGTTATTGCGCCATTGGGATTGTTTAGAGGACCACTTACCCTCTTTGGTTGTGGAGCAGCGACTTTAGGTATTCTAAAAGGGGCTGGATTCTCAACGGTTTTCCTGGCACCGTTAATGATCACTTCTTCAACGGTTATGGAAGTTTCTTGTTGTATCACTCAGTCATGGATTGCGTGGGGGATTGGTTATACTAAGGTTGCAGCAAAAGACTTTTTGAAAATGAGTGTTGTCTGCGGGTGGATTCTTTGTTGTATTTTAAATATTATTACCTACATTATGTTTGGATAAAGGAGGATGAAACAATGAGTGAAAGAAGAGTAAGAATGGGTATTGATGTTGGTGGAACGCATACAAAAGCAGTTGCCATTGATAATGCTACTCATGAAATAATTGGAAAGTCCTCTGTAAAAACATCACATGATGATAAAAGCGGCGTGGCAGCAGGTGTTGTTCAGGCATTTATGAACTGTATGAGTGAAAATGATATAGATCCGGATGATGTAATCTTTGTTGCACACAGTACAACCCAGGCGACAAATGCACTTATCGAAGGAGACGTTGCAACTGTTGGGATTATAGCGCTCGGAGGAAAAGGTGTTGAGAGTTTTCTGGCAAAAATGCAATCGAAGATCAAGGATATTGATTTAGGGTCAGGAAAACGAATCAAGATAAAGAGCAGATACTTGAATGCCAAGCAGTTAGATGCAACCAGTGTCAACAAGGCAATTAATGAACTTACTGCTGAAAATGCACAAGTGATTGTTGCTTCAGAAGCATTTGGTGTGGACGATGCTGCAGGTGAACAATTCGTATATGATATTGCCAAAGGCGAAAAAGGGATCGAAACAACAATCGCTTCTGACATAACGAAGCTATATGGCTTGACAAGAAGAACCAGAACAGCAGCAATTAATGCGAGTATTTTACCCAAAATGCTAAATACTGCTAATTCCACAGAGGACAGTGTTAGAAAAGCAGGAGTTCATGTACCGCTGATGATCATGCGTGGTGACGGTGGTGTTATGGAAATTACCGAGATGAAAAAACGTCCAGTATTGACGATGCTTTCCGGTCCGGCAGCCAGCGTTATGGGGTCTTTGATGTACTTACGTGCTTCTAATGGTGTGTATTTTGAAGTTGGAGGAACGACGACAAACATTGGTGTCATTAAAGATGGTCGTCCGGCAATTGACTATTCTATTGTAGGTGGACATCGTACTTATATTACGTCATTGGATGTTAGAGTACTTGGCGTGGCTGGTGGAAGTATGATACGTGTTAGTAAAAAAGGCGTTCATGATGTGGGACCAAGGTCCGCGCATATTGCTGGTTTGGAGTATGCAGTATATACAGACGAAAAAGATATTGTTAATCCACAGATTGAATTTTTTTCTCCGAAAGAAGGAGATCCGAAAGATTATGTTGCGATTAAGTGCTCTAATGGTAAGCGTATCACCATAACGAATAGTTGCGCAGCAAACGTTTTAGGGTTGGTAAAACCGTCAGATTTTTCTTATGGAAATGTCGATTCGGCAAGAAAAGCCATGCAGCCGATTGCTGACTATTTGGGGGTCAGCGTAGAAGAGGTCGCAACACAGATTCTGACTCGGGCATACGAGAAGATAAGTCCGATTATCTTCGGACTGGCAGAAAAATACCAGCTTGAGCATGATCAGATATCACTGGTTGGCGTTGGTGGTGGTGCAACATCACTGATTGGGTTTTGTGCCGACAAGATGAAAGTAAAATACAGTGTGCCAGAGAATGCAGAAGTGATTTCATCTATTGGTGTAGCGCTAGCAATGGTTCGCGACGTTGTAGAACGAGTCGTTCCTAGTCCAACGCCGGAAGATATCAAGAGCATAAAATGTGAGGCGATTGATAAAGCAATAGAGAGTGGGGCGTCACCGGAGACGGTTGAAGTTCATATTGAGATCGATTCACAGACCTCGAAAGTGACAGCGATTGCGACTGGTTCAACTGAGGTTAAGACCACAGATCTGCTCAAAGAGTGTACGGAAGAAGAAGCGCGTGAACTCGCAGCAGAAGATTTAGGAATGCAGCCAGGGCAGATTGAATTGGTTGGCAAAACAAAGAACTTTTTTGTTTTCAATGCTGATAAAAAGGGTAATAAACCATTACGTGTGCTTGATAAAAAAGGTTTTATCAAAATCCAAAGAATAGATGGAGATATAAAAATGATTAAAGCTGGTTCGTACCGAAGCGTCATTACAACCATGTGGGAAGATCTGGCCATCTACAAGGCTGATACAATCCTAAGACCAGATTTCTATATCTGTGCTGGAGCGCGTGTGATGGACTTTAACGGTTCTACCGAATTAGAACAGATATTGATGCTGATGGACATGGATATGCAAATGTTAAATTCCGATGAGGATGTCGTGATTGTTGGAGCGAAGAATCAGATATAGGTGATGAAGATGGATGATAAACAACTACAGGAAATGATAGCTACATTAATAGGTATATCAGATATAGTTTATGGGGAATTTACATTTTCCTATGATCTTCTCTGCGATAAGGTTGATGATGTGCAGAAGAAAATCTTGATTACTAAGGCAAATGAGTGTGGATGCTTTTGGGCAGATAGACTGTTGGAACAGTTGCATATAAAGGAATATAAAGATAAAATGCAATATATGACAGATGGCCTGGATTTAAGAATCGAATATAAAGAGCGTTTACGAGGTGGTGACCGTTTAGTGTTTGCACAATTTGAGAATCCAAATAGGATAACTATATTTTTGGATAGTATTCAAGCCGCTCAATCGGCTATAACAGAACAAAATCTGACCAGGTTAGTGGGGAATGTATCAGTTTCTGAAGTGATTTTAGCCCATGAAATATTTCACTACATAGAAGAAAAGAATAAGCACGAGATTTTTACCAGACAATATAAAGTTGATTTATGGTCGTTAAAGATCTTTAAAAATCAATCCACAATCAGATGTTTAAGTGAGATTGCAGCCATGGCTTTTGCTAAAAAATTATTGAACTTAAGTTATTCACCATTTGTTTTTGATGTGCTGGTAGCATATTCCTTAGATCATAAGCTGGGGGAAAAGCTGTATTCTGAAGTGTTAAAATATGCGTGAGTTATTTAATAAATATAGTAACACTAAAGTAGGTGTGATAAAATGAACAGTATGAGTAAAGGATATGCACCGAAAGGAGATTGAGAATATGAGCAAGTTAAATACCAGTGATCAAGTGCTTGGTGTAATACGAGAAAAGATTATTTCGAAGGAATGGCAAGCAGGGATGAAAATTACCGGTGAGGTTCAGCTGGCTCAGGAATTGGGAGTCAGCCGGGCTTCGGTAAGAGGAGCGATGGAACAAATGGTTGCGATGGGGTTATTAACACGTCGGCGTGGAGATGGTACATATGTTAATGATGTATCAACCGGAACGTTGTTTCAGGATTTGTTTCCAGATATGATGTTAAGTGGCTATAGTGCATTAGAAATAATAGATTTTAGGGAAATAATAGAACCAGAATGTGTGAAGAGATTTATCAGAAATTATGATGAAGAGCAAGTGCAAAAATTAATTACATGTTGTGATATCATGGAGGTGTCAGCAGAGCGAAATTCAACAAAGTTTGCCGATGCAGACTTAGATTTTCATTTAATCATAGTAGAGGGTTGCAAAAACCCAGTGATGATTAAAGTGATGAGCATTGTCCGGGAAATACTTGAGTACTATCAATACAGTGCAAATGAGTTGATAGGGCCTCAAACTGGGGTGAAAGAACATCGGAGAATTATAGAGGCAATTAGTGAAAAAGATGAAGAATTAGCAGCATTATTAATGCGCAGACATATTCAAAGGAGTAAAAGAGATATCAAGGAATTATTAACAAGTAAAGGTTAAAAAATATGAATAAGCAGTATATTGAAATTGATGGAAATGAGTATTTGCTGTACACGCATCAAACGATTATAATCGGAAGTGGAGCGGCCGGACTAAATGCAGCAGTATCCCTATATAAAGAAGGGCAGAAAGATGTTGCGATTATCACGGAAGGGAAGAGGATGGGAACATCCCTAAATACTGGTTCCGATAAACAAACGTATTATAAGATGACCACTTGTGGAAGTGAACCAGATAGTGTAAGACAGATGGCGGAAACATTATTTTCAGGTGGTGCGATGGATGGTGACTTGGCTCTGGCGGAAGCAGCATTGTCATTAAGAAGCTTTTATCACCTTGTGGATATCGGTGTTCCGTTTCCACATAATGCAGCAGGAGAGTATGTTGGATACAAGACGGACCATGACCCAAATAAACGTGGTACCTCTGCCGGACCGTTAACATCTAAATATATGACAGAGGCTTTATGGAATGAGGTAGAACGTTTTCGAATACCAATCTATAATAGCTGCCAAGTAATAGAGTTACTGACAGAAATTCAGGAAAATGGAAAGAGAATTAGAGGAGTTGTTGCCCTTAAGGTGAATGAAACGGAATTGGCTCAACAATATGTTGTTTTTTCGGCAGAAAATATTGTCTATGCTACTGGAGGAGAAGCCGGGATGTATGAAACGTCGGTTTATCCGGTAAGTCAAATGGGAGGAATGGGAGCAGCGTTGAGAGCCGGAGCAATCGGCAAAAACTTAACTGAATCCCAATATGGTATTGCTTCTATAAAGTTTAGATGGAATTTATCGGGAACCTATCAACAGGTGATTCCAAGATATGTTTCAACAGAGATAGATGGCAGTGATGAAACAGAGTTTTTAAATGATTATTTTGAGCGACCGGAGGATTTACTATATGCAATTTTTCTAAAAGGGTATCAATGGCCTTTTGACCCTAGGAAAGTTAAGGATTATGGTTCCTCGCTTATTGATATTTTAGTCTACCAGGAAATGAATTTAAAAGGTCGCAGAGTATTTTTGGATTTCCAAAAGAACCCCGCCATTGCGGATGATAAAGGCAGGTTAAATAGGAAGATTTTGAAATCAGAAACCTATAACTATCTGAAAAATTCTGGTGGACTGCAGGATAAACCGATTGAGCGTCTACTCCATATGAATCCGGCAGCGTTTGAATTATTTATGAATCATGGGATTGATCTGCGGTGTGAAATGCTGGAAATTGCCGTGTGTGCGCAGCATAATAATGGTGGACTGGCTGGAAATAGTTGGTGGGAAAGTAATATTAAGCATTTGTTCCCCGTCGGGGAAGTGAATGGTACACACGGGGTTTATCGACCAGGAGGAAGCGCATTAAATTCTGGTCAGGTCGGCAGCTTGCGTGCAGCACAATTTATTTCTAAAAAATATATAGAACAGCCAGTAGCTACAGAACAGTTTTTACAGATCTGTAGAGCGCAGATCAGCAGTGCGATTCAGTTTGGAAAAAATGCTTTGAACCGAAAGGGCCCGCTGCTTGATCTAAAGCGGGAGAGGAGCGACTTGGGCAGCAGGATGTCGCGTTACGCAGCTCATATTCGTCAGAAATCAGGAATTGCTATAGCAAAATCTGAAAATGCCGCACAGTTGGATCGGGTAATACACTCAGGGATAGAAAAAGTATTTGAATTGAAACGATATTATCGGTTGCGGGATTTGCTTGTAAGCCAAGCGGTTTATTTGGAAGCGATTGAAAATTATATCGATAAAGGCGGGCGAAGCAGGGGATCGTATCTGATTGCGGATGCGACAGGAGAGAAATCATTATCAAATCTTCCGGGGGAATTCCGTTTTTGGTTAGAAGAAGGGATTTCAACACAGATCCAGGAAATCGAATATTCCCAAGAGAAAATGACAATAAGCTGGAGAAGAGTTCGACCAATTCCAGATGAAGATAACTGGTTTGAAAAGGTTTGGAAATGTTACCGTGAAGATAGTTATTTTGAGGACAAAGTTGTTTCACAAATAGACTGTTAGCAGATGTTCAATTATTTATCTGGATAGCCAAGAACGAAAGATTGTATTACATAGCCTCGTAGAGGTGAAAAATCAACTTATACAGCAAGGCAGATATACAGACTGTGTTGATGAGCTTATATTCAAGGTAGCAAATGCACCTGTGAAAAAGCTAAAAGTGCAGCCTGCATAAAGATAAAAGGCATATGCCGCTTATTCTTAACGAAAAGAATAAGCGGCTTTTTTACTCTGCTCTTTGTCTTATTTTAATCTTAATTTGTATTATTTGGTTAGTTTTATCTTTTGAGCCAACTTCGTCAATCAATCGTTCTTCATAAGCATTTCCGTCTATTTCAAGCTGATGTTCTTCAATGTACTGTAGCATTCTTTGATAGATTGGTTCAGTATCTTCAAATCCGCCTGTTCCACATCCGACAAGATAGGAACCGGCAGGCATATATTCATTCGCAAAAATAGGATTTCCCAAATAACAAATAATTTTATCCACAACATCAGTTCTTTTGTTGCAGATGTTTTCCTTTTTGACTATAAAGCCCTCAGGATAACCAAAAGTTATACCATGATCTTTGCAACTCCAATCATAAGGTAGCCAATGTTCATCTGAGAGCAATGTCTTTTCAACGTCAATTGAATCGCCAACAAACAAAGGTGTTTTCTCCTGCTTTATAATACCTATATTTTGAATATCTGAATCAATGCCTTGCTTTAAGTAATTCATTCTTATGTCCAACATATCCTGTGCACCCTGCAATTCCTTGATTCTTTGCTCGATATTTTTTTCTTGCTGTTCAAGTAGCTGTATTGTTTCTAAAGGGGTGCAATTTTTCATATATTCCCTAATTTTTATCAAAGGCATTCCAAACTCTTTTAAGATACTGATAACTGAAAGCATATAAATTTGCTCACGTGAATAATACCTGTATCCATTTTCTCCAGTAAATTCGGGAGAGAACAGACCAATATTATCATAGAAAATAAGTGCTTTCCGACTAACATCGGTAATTTTTGAAAATTCGCTGATAGTGAGTAAGTTATTTCTTTTCATTTTATTCCTACTTCCCCCTTGACTGTATAGTAACTATACAGATTATACTGTTATCTGTTGCGGTTGTCAAGGCGAATACATATGGAAGCATGACTTTAAAATTATTCGTAACTAGCAGGTCTAAACATTTTCATGCAAATATCACATCGCTATAGGTGATTAAAATGGATTTTGCATGTGTCTGTAAGGAGACCGAACAGATGCCAAATACGTTTCACAATAAAGAGGAGGAACAGTATGAATATCACCCATAAAGTAACAAGAAAAGCATTTGAATTGGCGATTGACAGTGCGATGAAATATGTGAATAAAGATCGGGAGAAAAATCTGCTTAAGTTAGCAGATCTATCGCAAAAATTCATCGGAGATACTTTCAATGCAGACGTTTTTGAAGCGGCAAGGCGGTTGATTAAAGATCAGGATGGTAAGTGGATGATTTATCTTAATCGTGCCTTGGATGAACTGAATTCAAATGTTGTCAAGACCACAGCGTTAAATTTAGGTTTTGAAGCCGGATTCTCCGGATATAAGAAGACCTTAGCCATGAAAGAAAAACATCAATGCAACATTCCATGGGTTATCCTGATGGATCCCACCAGTGCATGTAATCTTCACTGTACCGGTTGTTGGGCGGCGGAATATGGGCACCAGTTAAATCTTACCTTCGATCAATTAGACAGTATTATTATGCAGGGCAAGGAACTGGGAATCTATTTTTATATGTATACCGGCGGAGAACCTTTAGTTCGCAAAAAAGATTTAATTAAATTGTGTGAGAAGCATAATGATTGTGCCTTCCATGCTTTTACCAATGGTACATTAGTCGATGATAAGCTGTGTCAGGACATGGTTCGCATTGGCAATCTCTCTTTATCGATCAGTCTCGATGGCATGGAAGAGGTAAATGATGATAGAAGGGGCGAGGGAATCTTCCAACGAGTCATGGCAGCTATGGATCTGCTAAAGCAGTATGGTCTCTTATTTGGAACCTCGATCTGCTATACCAGAAAGAATGTAGAAGTGGTAACCTCTGATGAATTTTTAGATATGATCATTGAAAAAGGCTGTCGGTTTACTTGGTATTTTCATTATATGCCAGTCGGTAATGATGCCGCTATTGATTTGATGCCAACGAAAGAACAACGTGAATATATGTTTCATCGGGTCCGCGAAATCCGTGCTCTGGAAGGCGGTAAGCCAATCTTTGCCATCGATTTTCAGAATGATGGTACTTTTATAAATGGCTGCATTGCCGGCGGAAGACGCTATTGTCATATTAATCCGAACGGGGATGTTGAACCTTGCGTGTTTATTCATTATTCCAATGCAAATATTAAAGAACAGAGCTTGCTTGAATGTTTTAAACAGCCAATTTTTATGGCATATAAGGAGGAGCAGCCGTTCAATGAAAATCACCTGCGACCTTGCCCAATGTTAGAGAACCCGGAATACCTTAGAGCTATGGTGGTCAGAACCGGGGCGAAATCTACCGATATGAAATCACCAGAAGATGTCGAACATCTCTGTGGAAAATGTGATCAATATGCAAAGGAATGGGAAGCCGTTGCCGAAAAACTATGGAGGAAAAGAGGCGTAAAAAACAATGAAATTATTAACTAATTTTCTTAAAAAAAATAAATCAATTTCTATCTTCACAATTATTATATTGCTTATCCAAGTCTTTGGAACACTATATGTTCCTTATCTGGTAGCAAGATTAATTGATGAGGGAATTGCAAGTAAAAACCTTAATCAAGTATTTATCATTGGTATAGAGATGTTGGGGTTTGCAGTATTGACAGGTATTGCTGGTACTATTAGCAGTTATTTAACGGCTGAATTAGTAGCAAGATTCA
>DVNN01000171.1 GCA_018714325.1 Candidatus Pelethocola excrementipullorum | reverse complement strand
GTTCTTTCTTTACCTGAACCTGAACATTCCCCTGTCCATCCGCTGGTCTTACCACAATTCCAATCTTATTATCTGGCATCACAAGGACACTGTCACCTCTTTGGTATCCCGTCCCGTGTACCGCCTCCTTTTGCACCTGTATTTTCTTCTGCAATTTAGGTACGGAAACTTTAGGAAGGGTTTCATTTCTCCAGTTTAAATTAAGTTCCTCAATTAGTCCCTGAGCATGATTTCCATAGGCTTCTTCAGCTGCCATCCGAACCATCATATCTGGAAGTCCCAGTCTTTTTGCAATATACAAGGCACAACTTTCACCTGACTTTCCTATTTCCAGATGGTAGAGCGGCCTCAGACTTTCCCTGTCAAATGCCATTCTTGCATTGACGATTTCCCCATGTCGATCTGCATATTCCTTAACTTCCGGATAATGTGTGGTAGCCAGGAATAGGCATCCGCTGTGACGCAGTTGTTCTAAAATGGCTATGGCAATTCCCATTCCCTCCGCCGGATCAGTACCTGAGCCCAATTCGTCCAAAATCACCAGGGACTCTTCATTGACCCTCTTTAAAATTTCAATCACATTACTGATATGGGCTGAAAAGGTGGAAAGGTTATCCGCCATATTCTGTCCGTCTCCAATATCACACAATATCTGATTATTCATGGCGATATTGGCCTTCTGACAGGGAATATGAAGTCCGCTGCAAGCCATCATACTGAGCAGTCCCACGGTTTTAATCGCCACCGTCTTCCCTCCCGTATTGGGTCCTGTGATAATAATGCCCCTGGTTCCTTGTCCAATCTCAAATTGCAGTGGAATACATTCTTCCTTGCTTATGAGGGGGTGACGGGCCTGTTCCAGATAAATATAACGTTCCAGATTGATCTCGGATTCCACTGCCTCCATATCCATGCTCAGCTTACCCTTGGCAAATATAAAGTCCAGCATGGTGATGATCCGAATGTTTTCCATCAGTTCGGTCTCCCGTTCTGCAATCATATCCATGAGCTGATAGAGAATACGCCGTTCCTCTGTATCTTCGTCTATTTTATAGATTTCAAGCTCCTCACTCAACTGCATGATTGCCTTGGGTTCCAGAAACACTGTGGACCCTGTAGAGGATTTATCCACCACTGATCCGGGTATTTTATTTTTAAACTCCTTCTTCAGAGGAATACAAAGTCTCCCGTTTCTGGTGACGATAAATGAATCAGAGGTGTAGGATTTATTGGCGCGAAGTATACTTTCTGCCTTTTGTTTGATTTTCTCTTCCAACAGGAGAATCTGCTTCCTGATATCCCGTAAGTTATTGGATGCGTAATCATCTATTTTCCCGCCACGTATGGAACGTTCAATCTCTCCGCGCAAATCTTCCTGGCATATTAGGTTATCACTGTAGAATGCCAGACTAATATTTTTTTCTTTCCCTATCTCCAGATAGGATTTCAGACGCTTTACCGCTGCCAGAAATGTTCCTATCTGCTCGATGCGTTCGGGCAACAACAATTCACCTTTCACGGTTTTTTCTATATCTTCCTCCACATGTTCCATAATTGGAATCGGAGGCGTGCCGGCTTCCTCCAGCAACTGCCTGGCTTGGGTGGTATCTCTAAGATTCTTCCTCAATTCTAACTCTGATGTGTATGGCCTTAGGTTGGAAGCCATCTCCTTGGCCTGCATCGTGTTGGCGTTTAGCCTAAGTAGGTCTAAAATCTGTTTATAATCTAGTGTTTCGAATGTCTGTTTCATTGTATTTCCCTCTCTTTAAATTAAATCTTTCACCTTATCAAAAAAATGGAAAACAAAAAAACCTATAAAGCATCCATTATATCTTTGCTTCATAGGTCATTATATCTCTCCTTTACTCCATAAGAATCAGACAGTCTAAAAACTGCCTGATTGTAACTGCCATAATACATAAGTGTATTATGGCCAGAAACTTTCACGAGCCAAGGTTTCAATATATTCACAGATCATTCAGGGTATCTGCTTTATGTTAGCAATATCTATCATGGATTTAGGGTACAAAAACAGACGTCTGAATCTGTCAGACTTCTTCTCATACCACTTTATAGATTAGTTATTCTCCAATATAGATACAATTAACAAAAAAGCACTCCCTTTCAATCAATTTTCTATAAGTTTACTTGAGAAATGATTTTCTGTCAAGATTAATCTTATATTTGATTCGGAAATTATGATTCAAATATGATAATGTCCTTATATATCATAAATGATAATGTTGCTCTATCATCATCTTACAATTATCCCTGAAAAGTGCTGTAACGAGCAGTTTCTCTACGATTCCAGAATCTTTATTTTTCCATTCTCGTGTATTGCAACAAGCACTTGACAGTTTCCATCTGCATCACCCACTGAAAATGGAAAAATGTCCAGATTTGTGGCCGCTCCCACATGGCCATTTTTATCCATGGCAATCACGGACATACTCCCAACACTTCCATTGCGTTTCATCATGTTTTCCTCATGATGATTTAATACCTCCTCGCATGCCCGTTGAACCTCTGTCCCCAGTTTCAACTTTTCCACGATGGAAAAAGCAAGGCAGCCTTTCATGATATCTTCTCCCACACCTGTGGCCGCAGCTCCCCCGATTTCTGAATCCACATAAAACCCCGAACCGATGATCGGGCTGTCCCCCACCCTTCCCGGTTGTTTTAAGAACAGGCCGGAGGTGGAGACTCCGCAGGCCATGGAACCATTATCATCACGGCCAATCACACAGACCGTATCATGGCCTTGATACGCCTCCTGCTGCACCATCTCCTCCAGATTCACTTTCATTTCTTCATATCTTTTTCTGGCCGACGGTGCCAGCATATCCTGCATGATAAAATGATGCTCCTGCGCAAATTTCATCGCACCCGTACCCGCCAGGAAGCAGTTTCTTTTGTATTTACTCAATGTGTAGGCCACTTGGATGGGATTTTTTATGTTCTGTACTGCCATGATGCCTCCCGCATCCAGTGTATCTCCATTCATATAAGCAGCATCCAACTCTACTTCCCCATTACGATTGGGCAATCCTCCATACCCTACCGATTGGAAATTCTCATCATCTTCCACCTCCGTAACGGCATTTACAACTGCCTGATGGATATTTCCATGTTCCCGCAATATCCTTGTTCCACTTCTTACCCCCTCTAAGGCCATCCTCCAGGTTGCTATCATACTCCATTTCATGAATACCCTCCATTATTTAAGTAGAGCACCGGCCGCTTCATCCACGATGAATGTAAAATTTGGATGATTTCTCAATATCGAAGCCGGCATATCTTCCGAAATTTCACCTTCTGCCACCGCTTTCACAGCATAGGCTTTACTGGATCCTGAAGCCGCAAGAATCACATGATCCGCTTCCATAATTTCAGTGAAACCCATGGTATACATCTGCGTGGGTACCTCTTCCTCTTTCAGGCCGTAGTAATCTTTTGTGGACCTCATCGTAGTTTCGAGGCTGTCCGCAACAAACATTCGGGAATTAAAAGGAGTTCCCGGCTCATTGGCACCGATATGCCCATTGATACCCAGACCCAATATTTGTATATCACGGCCATGCTGTTTCAGAATATTTCCATAGCGTTTCAGCTCTTCTTCCTTATCTTCTGCCTCTCCATTTATCATATGTATTTCTTTTGGCATGACGGCAATATTATCATATAAATAAGTATGCATAAACCTATGGACGCTATACGCCGCATCCTTTTTTCCCACAAACTCATCCAGATTCATAAAAATACAATTACTGATATCCAATCCATAATTTATGGCATCCGCCAACTTCATAAGAAATTCTTGAGGCGTTTTTCCCGTTGTAAAAGATAAAACAGAATCTGGCTTACTCACAATCTGGTCAATAAAATATTTCGTCAATAATTCCGACATCTCATGATAGTCCCTCACCTTTATTAACTGCATACATTTTTCCTCTCTCTAGTGTGATGTATTTTCAACCATCCATTTAAACATGCTCTCTCTATCCATAATTGGCATAGAAACCAGTCTGTCATTGGCCAAAGCAAGAAATGCCGGTTTTAAAGAATGTTTGAGACAAGACCCAACCTCTGGAGCCGCCTCCTATATATGTGATTTTCACATCCTCTGCCTTGTCATTCCTAATCTGCATCTTAAACTCCATTCCGCCATAAGGCATTCTATTAATATATTCCTTTCTCTCTTACAAGTTCTAATGCACGCAGATAATTCTCTGTCTTAGCACCAAACTGAACAGAATTCGTGGACCCAAAGATATAACCTCCGCCCGGCATCAACAAATCCAGATTTTTTAAGACTTCCTTTTCAACCTCTGACTGGCTTCCCTGAATCAAGGTTTCGCACTGAACCCCTGTCCAAAGTGTCAGATCATTCCCATACTTTTCTTT
>DVNN01000170.1 GCA_018714325.1 Candidatus Pelethocola excrementipullorum | reverse complement strand
CATCCGATATTGATCAGTGGGGACATCATTCCCAGCATCCTGAATTATCAGGGGCCTAACGGACTTAGCGGAGCAGTCAACAGTCTCGATTGCGAAATCACCAGAATGGAAGTCGATGATAAGGGGGTGGCTATTTACGAATTGGACGATGAGGAATTCATGGCGGCGTTGGATAATCATAGTCTGAATGAATTCTATCCCGAGGTGAGAGTCCGGATCGGCAAGGAAAAGCCTTTTCTTGGCCCGGGAACGAAGCAGCTGCTTTTACTTGTTGAGGAAACAGGGTCTTTAAGATTAGCCTGCGACTATATGGGGATTTCTTATAGTAAAGGGCGGGGAATGGTCGATATCATGGAAAAACAATTGGGATATAACGTGCTGGAGCGAAGGCAGGGCGGAGAAGCCGGTGGTTCTTCAAGTTTGACATCAAAAGGTGCAGCTATCCTGAAGCGATATGAGGAATATGAAAAAAAGGTCAGAGAATATGCGGAAAAGATGTTTTTTGATTATTTTTAGTATTTTCTATCGAAGACGAAAGAATAATAAAAGCCTGACTCATGGGAAAACGCGAAGTATATAAAGCATTTTCCCATGAGTCAGGCTTTTCTATGCATGGAGGGGAAGGCATAACGTCCGGTCTCTTCCATAGCGGTCCTTCACAGAGATAATGTCCATCTCAACGCCGAATACCTCTCGTAGTACCTGGGAGGTTATGGCCTGTTCTGTCTCACCGAAAGACAGTATCCGTCCATCTTTCATCAACATCGCCTTGTGTCCCACCGAGAACGGGAATTCCGGGCTGTGGGTGGACAAGATGATTCCATATCCCAGCTTGGAAAGTTCGACAATAGTATCCATCAAAAGCAGCTGGTTGGAATAGTCCAGGCTGGCCCCGGGCTCATCCATAACCAGGACTTTAGCATCCTGGCAGACTGCTCTGGCGATTAATACCATTTGCCGCTGTCCTCCGCTTAATGCGGTGTAGTTACGGTTGGCCAGATGCTCAATGTTCAACTTTTCCAAAGCTTCAAAGGCTCTTTGTACATCCTGCTGTTTAGGGGCGGAAAATGCAGAAAAATAGCTGGCTCTGCCCATGAGCACCACCTCCAGTACCGTATAGGAAAATGTGGGGGTATGTGACTGCGGGATGTAGGCGATCAGTTGGGACATCTCTTTTCGGGACAGAGTGCTGGCGGGCACCCCATCGATATAGACATCGCCTGAGGTATGGATCAGACTCCCCAGCAGAAGCCGGAAAAATGTGGTTTTGCCGCATCCGTTAGGACCAAGCACGCACAAAACCTCTCCTGCATCCAGGCTGCAGGTTAAGTTCTTGCAGATATCTTTTTCACCATATCCGCCCGATAATTTCTTTATCTCCAATAGCATAGGTATCATTTCCTTCTTTTTAATATCAAGGCGACGAAGAACGGAGCGCCTAAAAATGAGGTAACCACTCCAATAGGCAGTTCGAGGGTGAGCAGGGAACGGGCAATGTTATCCATGATCAAAAGGAATGAGCCTCCCAAAAGAATACACCCGGGAATGAGCCTCCGATAATCGGAACCGAAGATAGCTCTTGCCATATGTGGAATCATAAGTCCTACCCAGCCGATCAAACCGCCCAGACAGACCGCGGATGCGCTGAGCAGGGTAGAAGCCATTATGAATAATAAGCGAAATCTCCGGGGATTCATGCCCAGACTCTGTGCCTCCTCATCGTTTAGTGACAGTAGATTCAGCCTCCAGCGCAGGAGTATGATGACAACCATACCAATCAGCATGGGAGGAGCGCTCCAGAGAACCCCTTCCATATTGACCTTGGTAAGACTTCCCATAAGCCAAAAGGTAATTTGCTGCAGCACATCATTGGGATCCGAAAGATATTTGATCATCGTGACGACAGAATTGCATAATGCCGTGATCATCGTGCCTGTCAGCACCAGGCTGAGTGTCTGGGAGTGCACCGTATTCCTGCTGATGAGATAGGACAGTAACACCGCTGTCAGGCCCCCGATAAAAGCGAATATCTGTGTAGACCAATAGGGGAACCCGAAAAAGATTGAGCAGGCGGCCCCCAGGCTGGCTCCGGCGGATACCCCCAGGATGTCCGGGGATACCAGGGGGTTTTGAAACATCCCCTGATATACGGAACCGGAGACCGACAGCGTGGATCCGATGAGCATAGCCGACAAGATACGGGGCAGGCGGATTTTCCAGAAGATGGTCACGGCCTGAGACTCCACATCCGTCGTATGTCCAAGCCCGGTTAAAAAAGCTTTCCACACCTGGCTGGGGGATAGGGGGTAGTATCCTATCCAAAATGAAATTAGTATTACGATAATCGTTATGGCCAAAAGAATGGCCATCCGTCTCCGGTATCTGGCAGACAGTTGTTTGTGTTCCAGTTTATATGATTCCTGCATGTTTCCACCCTATGAAATATTCTTGACAGAATAATTTGTTCATGATAATATCACAATTATATACGAGTGTTTTTTAAAAAACACTCGATGGATAAAGTATAGCATATTCTTTAAATTGTTGTCAATCTTTCTGCTTGGGAGAAAGGTTAACATAAATAGAATTAAGAAATTAATAGGAGAGGAAAAAGAATGCTGAAAAGTAACAAAAGGAAATTAGTTTCTGCGTTGCTATTGGCGTTGGTTCTGCTTATGTCCACCCTGGCGGGGTGTGGTAATACAGCAGAGGAGCCAAAAAGTACCGCACAATCTGCGGATTCCACATCGACTTCTGAGCAAAAGTCTGATAGTCAGCAGGAATCCACCGATTCAAAGTCAAGCAGTGAGGGGGAAACTCGTGAGATTACAGATATGGCGGGAAGAACTGTTACCATACCTTCCACCATCAATAAGGTTTTCTCCACCGATCCCATAACTGCGATTTATCTTTATACCACAAGTCCTGATAAGCTGTTGGGATGGAATTACGAGCTGAATAAGAGCGAGCGTAAGTATGTGCTTCCGGAATATCAGGATATTCCTTCTTTTGGAATGGGTGACAGCGTGAATTATGAAGCTGTCATCGAGGCCCAGCCCGATATTGCACTCACGGTAACCAAAATAAACGATGCCTCCATTGCGGATGCGGACAAGCTTTCCGAGCGTTTGGGCGTACCGGTTGTCATGGTAAACAATGATATGAAAGCGGCTCCGGAGGTGTATCGCTTCCTGGGAGATCTCTTATCTGTAGAAGACCATGCCGAAGCGCTTGCGGGTTATGCGGAAAAGACCTTTGCCGATATTGAGGCGGCCAATATTCCTGAGGATAAAAAGGTGACCGTATATTACGGAAATGGAAAGGACTCCCTGGAAACAGCCCCCAAAGGTTCTGGTCATGCCCAGATCTTAGATTTAGTAGGTGCTATAAATGTTGCCGATCTGGAAAGTGAAGATGGATCCCGTATTCAAGTTTCCCTGGAGCAGGTTTTGGCTTGGAACCCTCAGTATATTGTGGTAAATGGTGAGGCGAAGCAGGATTTGACCGGTAACGATGCGGCGGAATCATTGAAATCCAACCCTGACTTTGCCGACATTCAGGCGGTACAAGACGGAAATGTGTTCGGAGCGCCCAAAGCCCCATTTAGCTGGGTTGACAGACCAACCGGACCAAACCGTATCATCGGGCTTCGTTGGCTGGCGGCTAAATTGTATCCGGAATATTATACATACGATATAGATGAAGAAGTAAAAGAATATTATGATTTGTTTTACCATATGGAACTTACAGAAGAACAGCTTCAGGAATTATACAACGACTAATAGGGAAATTTTGCAGTACGTATAGTGACAGTAGTTCAAATTATTGAATTGTTTCATATGGAAAAGTTGATAGGTTATAAAAAAATCCCTCAGGAAGAATATGGGCAATATCCATTCCTGGGGGATTCGTGTAAAGTGGAAAACATAATCCCATAGGTGATGGTTTATTATAAGAATAGTGAGTGAAAGATATGAATTACTTTTTACAAGGCGAATCGGGCATCGGGAAATCATATTTATTACAAGAGGTTTTAACGGAATATGCATCCATTCTGGAGGGATTTACGGTACAGCGATTATATTTGGATGAAAAATTCATGGGATTTCGGGCCTGTGTTTTTCAGGGACAGTTTGAAGGTCAGATTGGTGAATATCAACCTGATCAACCGGGAATATTTATTTCCCCCAAAGGGAGGGATTTGTCAATTTTAGAAGACGTGATTCTTCAGGTGGAAGACCGGTGTCAAAAACCATCCTGCCAGATTGTGGTACTGGATGAAATTGGGGGAATTGAACTGGTATCTCAGAGGTTTATGAATGCGCTATATGCTATCTTAAATAGCGGAAAGCTCTGCGTGGGAGTGTTAAAATCCAGACCAAATCTAGACCGGACCCTTAAGAACCATGGAACAGACAATGACTATCTGACCAGTTATGAGCAGCTGGTTTATCATATAACTAAGACAGGGCAATTGGATACTATGACCGAAGATAACAGAGAGGAACTACGGATTCGGCTGAGGAATCAGCTTCAATCCTATATCGGGAACGAAGTATGAAGGATAGAATAATTCCCTGGGAAGTAACTTGTTGTTCTCAGACTGATATGTTCCTTGTGGCGGGCAGCCTTAATAAGTAGGCTGTTTGCTGCTTTAAAGGGGATATCAGTTTAAGAATAGCAAATTACTTCCCGGGGTTTTTTATATTCCAGGAAAGAGTTGGAGAACTACTGTTAATTTAATATACGTATGCCATAGGGTGCAATCGGATCATACAGGTAGTAAAGGAGAAAAAAATGTGATAAAATCTAAAAGAAATCAAGCAAAAGAGAACCAGTGCTAAAAAGAATCATAAAGCAGCAGCGATGGAACCGGCAAGGAGTTATATGGAGAAAATTTTAATTATAGAAGATGATCTGGATATTAATCAATTATTGCAAAGGATCCTCAAAAAAGAGGGATACGAGGTGGTATCGGCCTATTCCGGCACCGAGGGTGAATTAAGGTTGTCCATGGAGGAGTTTGATCTTATGTTATGCGATCTCGTGCTTCCCGGAATGAGCGGAGAGGATTTAATCAAAAAAGTGCGGAAGGATAAGACGTTTCCCATCATCGCCCTGACCTCCAAGAGCGGGTTGGAGGATAAGGTGCAGGTGTTGGGACTGGGGGCGGATGACTATGTGACTAAGCCCTTTGAGCAACCGGAATTATTGGCCCGGGTTAACGCACAGTTACGTAGAATGAAACTGATGAGCGGTAAAGCAAAAGAGGAACAGGGGGAAGAGGCATGTGACCTCACTTTTAGGGACATTGTTCTTAGCCCAGAATCCATGGACGTAATGGTTAAGGGTGAAAAGTTGGAGTTGACGGCTCATGAATTCGAAATCTTAAAGACGATGCTGGAGACCCCTAAAAAGGTGTTTTCCAAAGAATCGCTCTATGAATCAGTCTGGAAAAACGGTTATTATGGAGAGGATAATACAATCAGTGTACATATCAGCAACATCCGTAAGAAGATAGCGAGGATCACATCGGAGGAATATATCGGTACGGTATGGGGAATCGGGTATAAATTGAATCTTTAGACTTTCTTTAAACTTTTTTTAGGACTCATTAGAAAAGAAATATTATGATGTACCTATGAATTGAGAAAGGAAAGAAGAAAATGAGTGAAGTTATTTTATCCATGAAGGGAATTACGAAGATATACGGTGATGTCAAGGCTTTGGATGATGTCACCATAGAAATTAAGCGGGGAGAGATCTATGGCCTTGTAGGGAATAACGGAGCGGGCAAGACGACATTGATGCGTCTGGTAACCGGACAGAGTTTCAGTGAATCCGGCGAAATGACATTGTTTGGAGCAGCAGCTCCGGAAGAGATCCGGAAAAACCGGAAAAGAACAGGGGTGTTGATAGAGGACCCCGGATTCTTCCTGAATATGACCGCCACGCAAAATCTGGAGTATTTTCGTATCCAATTTGGGATACCGGGTAAAGACGTGGTTTCGAAGGTATTAGTCGATATTGGTCTGGAGGATACCGGAAAGAAAAAGTATAAAGATTTCTCTTTGGGCATGAAGCAGAGGCTGGGGATCGGCCTGGCACTTCTTCAGACACCGGAATTCTTAATCCTGGATGAACCTATTAACGGCCTGGATCCGGCGGGGATTATTGAAATCCGTCAGACCCTTTTGAATGTCAATCAGAAGAGAAACACCACGATTTTAATCTCCAGTCATATTCTGACTGAAATGGCGAATATAGCTACTCATTACGGCTTTCTGAGCCACGGAAAATTATTAGAGGAGATATCTTCCGAAGATCTTTTGAAGAAATGCAATGCTTATCTGGACATCAGGGTTGAAAATACAGAGGCGATGTGCCTGGTTCTGGAAAAAGAATTGAATTATTTGTATTTTAAGGTATATCCCGACAATCATATTCATCTCTATGAAGGATTGGAAGATGGCGAACGAATCTGCGAACTGGCAGTTTCAAATCGCGTTGGGCTTTCCGGTATAGAGAGGCGTGTTGTGAATCTTGAGAATTATTATATGAATATAGTGGAGGGAAGATAATCATGTTGAATTATATAAAAAGTGAGTGTTACAGAACATTGAGAAACCGTAATTTTAAAATCTTGGTTGGTGTTTGTGCCCTATTGATGGCAGCCTTGGTAGTTGTCTTAAAACTTTTTAGTTCCACCCCCACATTTCCCTACGCAAATACGCGGTTTGCCCTCAGCAACCTTTATATGCAGATGAACCTGTTATTGGCGGTAACGATTGTGGTCTCCACCTTTCTGCATGATAATGAGGAAAAGCATCATACGATGAAGCATAGTGTGGCATTCGGTATCCCGAGAACCGTGATCTTTATGGGACGGTTTTTGGTACAGGCCTTGGTCAGTATTCTAATCTATCTTGTTTTGGTTGGGGGATTCATAGCGCTGAGCTTCGGGCTGCTTCAGCATTCGAACGCAGGTGAGCTGGAAGGGGTGATCAGAGTCAGCTTAGGTAGCTTCACTTGTCTTTTGACCGGACTTGTGGTATCCCATTTTTTCCTGATGTTTGCGGAAAATCAGAGTACGGCCATGGTGGCAGCTCTTGTTGTTTTGATTGTGGTGCCATCTATCGGTAATCTTCTGGGGCGTAAATTGATGTTGGTAAAGAGCCTCATGGAGTTCTTCCCGCTTAATGTGATTTCCGACGGCGGCCCACTTGTGGAAGGGGAAGGTGATATTGTAAGAGTCATCATGAAGAGCCTTTTGATCGGGGCTGTATGGCTGGTGGCATTTCTGGTGTTGGGAGTTATAAGATTTCAAAAGAAAGAAATAAAGTAAAGGATAACATCATTAGGAAAAGAGGTGCAGGTAAATGACTTTCGTGGTTTTATGTTCTATTTGTCTATGTGGTTATTTTGCCCTGCGCTTTTTTACACTTAAAAGGAGTATCCATAGACTTTCGGCTGATTTTAAAGCTACAAGAGAGAATCTGGAGGGAGAACAGCATGTGCAGGTTGCTTCGCCGGATAAGGAACTGGAAGTGTTTGCGGAACAATTAAATCAATATATAGAGGCCTATCATACTCTGAAATACAGTTACGAGGATGCCGTACAATCCATCCGGGATGAGATCACTAATTTGTCCCATGATCTGCGAACTCCTCTTACTTCTATCCTGGGGTATCTGGATTTTATGAAAGAAGAGAATCTGACAGAAGAGCAGGAAGAAGCACTGTTGGTCATAAAAAGGCGGGCTTACAACCTGAATAGCCTGATCGAACAGCTCTATGAATATGCCAGAGTGAAGAATGGCGACGCTTCGATGAAATCAGAGCCTATAGATTTGTTTAAGACATTGAAGGAGCATCTGTTAAGTTTTTATTCGGAATTTGAACAGAAAAACATAGACCTGGAACTTGGCTTTCCGGAAGAGGAAAGACCCATCTGGGTTATGGGCGATCAAAACTATATGAACAGAGTTCTGGTTAATCTGACATCCAACACGATTAAGTATGGCGGAGAAAAGGTTTTGATCTCTTTGGTCTGCGCAGAGCATAGAATAATTATTACTTATAGATCTTTCAGGGGTGCGCTTACTAATTATGATATTGTGCATATGTTTGACCGGTTTTATAGGAAAGATTCTGCGAGAAATATGAATGAAAGCAGTGGGCTGGGGTTGACCATAGCCAAGCTTTATCTGGAACGGATGAAGGGAAGTATAGAAGCCAGAGGAGATGAAAAATACCTATACATCACCTGCACCTTACCGGAACAAAGGCCTGAACAGTTATCAATTGCAGATAAATAAAAAATTAATACAGTAACAGATATAGAGGTATCGCTCTTAGCCTGATGTGGTTAAGCTGTGGTACCTCTCTTTTGGTTTTGATTAACAATAAGTAAAGGTAAACTAAAATGAAAATTTTAAAAACTTGATTAAGATCAAGGAATTAATCATCAAATAGAGCTACAATAAAATCATCAAAAAACAATACACAAGAAGAAAATACAAAATTAATAAAGGAGGAGAAGTATAGATGGTGAGACAAGAGGAAGACGAAGCGCTGATTGAGCTTTTGAGCAGTGGTAAGGAGCAGTTAAGTGAGGCTGTTCAGAATGTCATTCCACAGAGTATGTATCAACTGAGTGTGGATGACTTAATTGAGGATATAGAAGATCATCACCATATCGGAGAGCGGGAAGCGCTCAAACGAGTGGCCCCGATGGTGAACAAGATTATGGTTGTTCACTACATGGAACACCGCCAGGAGCTGGTGCCTGTCCACAGATTGTTCTCAGATCTGAAAAAAGAACTGGAAGAACATTTTGTAAAAGAAGAACAGCTGGTTTTCCCTTTGGTTAAAAGCAAAGGGTTTGGTGATGAAGAGGTAAGAACCTACATCGAAGAGCTAAAGGAAGAGCACAGAACCATATGTGAGATTTTAAGGGAATTGAAACAGGTCACCCGGGATTTCAATGCGCCTCAAGGGGCCTGTCCTACCTTTATTGGCACTTATAAGGAATTAAGTGAATTGACTCAGGATGTGTTAATTCAAATTTACAAAGAAAATATGATATTGTTTCCCAAAGGGGAAGAGAAAGGTGGCAACGAATGAAAAAAGCAGTATTACAATTAGAACCGTTAACTTGTCCAACATGCAGTAAAAAGATTGAAACAGCTGTCTCTAATCTAAAGGGAGTACAGTCTGTCAAAGTGCTGTTTAACTCCAGCAAGGCTAAGATAGAGTTTGATGAAAATGAGTTGACGACGGATAAGATAAAGAATACCATCATCAAGCTGGGGTATGAAGTGTTGACGGCTAGAGAATCCTAAGGAAAGGGAGTGCAGGCCATGTTACTAAAAATTAATAGGCATAAAAATCAAATAATGGCAGTCTCCGGAGTCCTGATCTTAGCCGGAGTGATTTTGAATTGGCTTGGATATTCTGGGATAAAGGCAGTTCTATTCATTCTGGCTGCGGTCATTGCCAGCATTCCAATTGGAATCAGAGCATTCCAGGCCTTGAGGATGAAGGCTTTCAGCATTGAATTATTGGTAATTATAGCCGTGACAGGAGCTTTATATATCAGAGAATATACAGAAGCGGCCGTCGTTACCTTTCTATTTCTCTTCGGCGCTTATCTGGAGGCCCGTACGCTGGAAAAGACCCGATCATCCTTGAAATCGCTGATGGATCTTGCCCCTCAGGAGGCTGTCGTAATCCGGGATGGAGAGAGGGTCACCATACCGGCAGATGAAGTGGAAGAGGGCGACACGGTGGTCATCCTCTCAGGAGGAAAGATACCGGTGGATGGGAAAGTCATATCCGGCAAAGGGACTGTGGATGAGGCTGCGATTACCGGTGAGGCCATTCCGGTGACAAAAGAAGTTGACCAAAAAGTCTTTAGTGGTACAATAATGGATAATGGGTATCTGGAAATTATCGCCGAAAAAGTAGGGGATGATACCACATTTTCCAAAATCATAGAACTGGTGGAAGAGGCAGAAGAGAGTAAGACAAAGGCGGATAAGTTTCTGGACCGATTCGCCAATATCTATACACCGGCCATTATTATTCTTGCGGTCCTTGTGTTGGTGATCACCAAACAGATAAGGCTGGCCATCACCTTCCTGGTAGTAGCATGTCCGGGAGCTTTGGTTATAGGAGCACCCGTGTCCAATGTGACCGGGATTGGCAATGGGGCAAGGAACGGTGTTTTGATAAAGGGCGGTGACGTCATGGAGAAGTTGTCCAAGGTGGATACCGTCGTATTCGACAAAACCGGAACACTGACCAAAGGAAAACCAGAGGTAAATGCCATCAAAGTATTTGACGGCCACAATCCTGATGATTTCCTGAGTCTTACGGCCAGTCTGGAATCCATCTCAGAACACCATCTGGGCCAGACTATCGTAAGAGAGGCAAGGCGAAAGAACCAGCTCATTACCGAAGAGGTACTGGATGGAGAAGTGCTAAAGGGATATGGCTTAAAGGGAAATGTTCAGAATCATCAGATGATTGCCGGAAACAGAAAGTTTATGAAGCGGGAAAATATACCGCTTTCTCAGGAAGTTCTGGATTATGCCTCCGGTCAGGAAAAGGCCGGGCAGACGGCTATCTTCGTAGCAAAGGATGGAGAGCTGGCAGGCGTGATATCAATCGCGGATGAGATCCGGGAGGATGCCTGGGAAGCCATTTCAAGTATGAGAAAAAGCGGCGTGAAAAGATTTGTTATGCTGACGGGAGATAACAGACATACGGCAGATCTGGTATCCCGTAGGCTGCAGCTGGATGAGGTTCATAGTGAACTGCTTCCAGAGGAGAAAGTAAGCTTTATCAAGGAACTGAAAGAAAAAGGACATATCGTAGCCATGGCGGGGGACGGGATCAACGATGCCCCTGCAATTGCAACCGCCGACATAGGTCTGGCCATGGGCGGGGGCGGCACCGATGTTTCGATGGAAACTGCCGACGTAGTACTGATGGCTGATAAGTTGTTACAGTTCTCCCATGCCTATGCTCTGGCGAAGGCTACCATAAGAAATATGAAGGAGAACATATTTATAGCGGTGGCTATTGTCATAATACTACTGGGAGGCGTATTGTTTGGATATATCCATCTGGCATCGGGGATGTTTATACATGAAGCCAGCAT
>DVNN01000169.1 GCA_018714325.1 Candidatus Pelethocola excrementipullorum | reverse complement strand
TAAAGTCTATGGATTCAAGTCCTGAAAAGAATTTTATGTGGGTTTATTATCAGTATTTCATAAAAGAGAAGAATAATCCATGCTTGCCTGCTCTTATCCCGCAAGTTTATTGTCATTATGATCCTAAGTCAGCAGTAATGAGAAAGGGAACTGTTTATGTTCATCAACGAATGGATTTCCTAATGCTATTTTCAGATAAGGAAAGAGTGGTAATTGAAATTGACGGAGTGCAGCATTATTCAGAGGAAAGGGAACTAGAGATTTTAGTGGGTAAGAATTCAGAAAAAGTTAAAAAGAATATAGCTGTTTCTAAAAAATATGCAGAAATGGTAGAGGATGATAGGAAGTTAAAACTCTATGGTTATAATGTTTTTAGATTTGGAGGATATGAGTTTATGAAAGAACAACAACCTAAAAAGAAAATCATACATTTTTTTAAAAAACTATTTGATTTATATGGGGTATCAATATAATTCGTTTTTTAAGGCATCTCATTGGAGATGCTTTTCTTTTACTCATTTTTAGGAGGGTATATGAAACTATCATCTATATTAGGAATACGAAGTGCAAGGGATAAGCCAATAGACAGTTTCAGCGGTCCAGCTTATTCTTTTTTCTTTGGAAGGAGTTCTAGCGGAAAGACTGTAAATGAGCGGACTGCCATGCAGACCACAGCAGTATATTCTTGCGTTAGGATTCTAGCGGAGGCTGTAGCTTCCCTGCCAATTCATGTTTATCGCTATACAGACAATGGGAAAGAACGGGTTTATGCCCATCCGCTGTATCAACTTTTGCATGATGAACCAAATCCAGAGATGACTTCTTTCGTGTTTCGGGAGACATTAATGAGCCACCTCCTTATTTGGGGAAATGCTTATGCACAAATTATCAGGGATGGGAACGGCAGGGTACTTTCGCTATATCCTCTTCTGCCAGATAAGATGGAGGTGGAACGGGATGAGCATGGGCGGCTTTATTATATCTATAACCGATACAATGATGAGAATCCCAATTTCAAAGATTATGGCAGGGTATATCTGCGGGAGCTAGATGTGCTTCATATTCCAGGGCTTGGCTTTGATGGATTGGTCGGTTATTCCCCTGTTGCAATGGCAAAAAATGCTGTGGGAATGACACTGGCTTGTGAAGAATATGGAGCTTCTTTCTTTGAAAACGGGGCAACACCGGGCGGTGTGTTAGAACATCCGGGCGTTCTGAAAGATCCAGGCAAGGTTCGGGAGAGTTGGCATTCAGTATACGGTGGTAGCAAGAATGCTGGAAAGGTGGCGGTGCTGGAGGAGGGAATGAGATACCAGCAGATTGGTATTCCTCCAGAGGAGGCACAGTTTCTGGAAACCAGGAAATTTCAGATTAATGAGATTGCAAGGCTCTACCGGATTCCGCCCCATATGGTAGGGGATTTGGATAAATCCAGTTTTTCCAACATTGAACAACAGTCCTTAGAATTTGTCAAGTATACACTGGACCCGTGGGTGATTCGGTGGGAGCAGTCTTTGCAGAGAGCGTTGCTGCTTCCACAGGAAAAGCAGGAGTATTTTATAAAAATGAATGTCAATGGGCTGCTCCGAGGGGATTATCAGAGCCGGATGGCTGGATATTCCGTAGGGCGGCAGAATGGCTGGCTGTCAGCGAATGATATCCGGGAGATGGAGGATATGAATTTGATTCCGGATGAGGAGGGCGGCAGCCTGTATCTGATTAACGGGAATATGACCAAACTAAAAGATGCCGGGCTGTTTGCCGGGATAAACTAGGAGGAACCGGATACAGAATAAACAGGAAACAGGAAATGAGTCAACAGGTGGAAATCATCTGCTGGCTTTTTCTTTGCTCTGAAATAGAAAGTGGGGAAAGAATGAAGCGGAAGTTTTGGAACTGGGTAAAAAATGAGACAGATGAGGAACGGACCCTTATGCTGAATGGCGAGATTTCAGATGAAACCTGGTATGGGGATGAGGTAACACCAAAGCTGTTTAAGAAAGAATTGAATTCCGGAAGCGGGAATATTACGGTCTGGATTAACTCTCCAGGTGGTGATGTGTTTGCGGCGGCACAGATTTATAACATGCTGATGGAGTACAAGGGAGACGTAACAGTGAAGGTGGACGCGCTGGCGGCATCAGCGGCTTCGGTTATTGCGATGGCAGGAACTACGGTGTTGATGTCTCCGGTAGCTATGATGATGATTCATAATCCGATGACGATTGCCATTGGGGACTCGATGGAATTGCAGAAGGCAGTGGGAATGTTGGATGAGGTGAAGGAAAGTATCATGAATGCTTATGAGATTAAGACCGGATTGAATCGGACCCGGATTTCTCATCTGATGGATGCGGAATCCTGGTTTAATGCAAAGAAAGCGGTGGAGCTGGGATTTGCAGATGGGGTTTTGAAGGAGGCACAGGGGACAGAAGATAGGGCAGGCCGAACAGTGGAAAGTATGATGTTCTCCAGGACGGCAGTGACTAATTCTCTGCTGTCAAAGCTGATTCCAAGACCGGAGAAGGAGAAAACACCGGTGGAGCAGTTGGAAAAGAGATTGAACCTTTTAACACATTAGATTTGGAGGAGATTTATATGGGCAAGATTTTAGCGTTGAGGGAAAAGAGAGCAAAGGCCTGGGAGGCTGCAAAGGCATTCTTGGATACGAAGAGAGGAAATGACGGGTTGTTGTCCGCAGAGGATACGGCCACTTATGAAAAGATGGAAAAAGATGTGGTGGACTTAGGGAAAGAGATTGAGCGGCTGGAACGGCAGGGGGCGATTGATGCGGAGCTGAATAAACCGACATCGGCACCGCTGACTAACCAGCCAAATGGAAATCCGGGCAGGGAGGAAAAGAAGGGGTGTGCTTCCGATCAGTATCGCAGGACATTCTGGAATGCCATGCGTCAGAAGAATTTCTACGATGTGGGAAATGCTCTGCAGGTGGGAACTGATTCCGAAGGCGGCTACCTGGTGCCTGATGAGTTTGAACAGATTTTGGTTGATGCCTTGGAAGAGGAAAACTTCTTTCGCAGTATTGCTACGGTAATTCAGACTTCCAGCGGTGACCGGAAGATTCCGGTAGTGGCGAGTAAAGGTGAGGCGACCTGGATTGATGAGGAGGGGGCTTTTACGGAAGCGGATGATACCTTCGGCCAGGTGTCTATTGGGGCTTATAAAATCGGCACTATGATTAAGGTGTCGGATGAATTGTTGAATGACAGTGTGTTTAATCTGGAGGCTTACATTTCTAAGGAGTTCGGTAGAAGAATCGGCTCTAAGGAGGAGGAAGCCTTTTTGTTGGAAATGGAACAGGTAAACCGACAGGTATCTTCAACTCTACGGGCGGTGCGGCTGATGGAACGACAACGTCCACAGCGGCCATTTCCTTTGATGATGTAATGGATTTGTTTTATTCTGTGAAATCCCCTTATCGTAAGAAGGCTGTGTGGGTGCTGAATGATACAACGGTAAAGGCATTGCGTAAGTTGAAAGATAATAACGGCAATTATATCTGGCAGCCATCGTTACAGGCCGGTCAGCCGGATATGATTTTGAACCGTCCTTACCACACTTCTTCTTATGTACCGGAAATAGCAGCAGGTAAGAAGGTCATGGCTTTTGGTGATTTCTCTTATTACTGGATTGCGGACAGACAGGGCAGGAGTTTTAAGCGTCTGAATGAACTGTATGCAGCAAACGGGCAGGTGGGATTCCTGGCGAGCCAGCGTGTGGACGGTAAATTGATTCTAGCTGAGGCGGTGAAGACGATGACTATGAAGGCAGGGACCGGTGTTTAAGTTATTGGAAAACGGTCAACTAGGTATTAAAGAATAGTATTAGATAGGAGGTGACAAGGATGGCTGTTGTGACGTTGGAGGAAGCAAAGCAGTACCTGCGGATAGACAGTGGGGATGAAGATGATTTTATTGTTGGGCTGTTGGAAACCGGGGTGAGGATGTGTCGGGATGTGGCTCGTTTAGAAATGGAGGAACTGGAGGAACATCTTCCTATGGCACGGATTGCCGTCCTGTATGTCACCGCTTATCTATATGAGCATCGGGAACAGGCAGATCATGATGGTCTGGTGCAAACCCTGCGTTCTCTGCTATTTGGTATCCGCCGGGAGGTGTTCTGATGGCAGCAGGGGATTGGGGTGGCAGGAATTACGTTCCGGCGGCTGTACTTGGTCAGTGGAAAGAGCGGATTACGATTCAGAGAAGCACTCTTGGAACGGATATGGCTGGTAACCATGTCCTTTCCTGGGATGATTATTTTACTTGTTCGGCTTATGTAAATAATCTTTCCGGGAAGGAGTATTGGGAGGCGGCACAGGTCAATGCCCAGAAGGAGATTTTTTTCCTGTTCCGGTATT
>DVNN01000168.1 GCA_018714325.1 Candidatus Pelethocola excrementipullorum | reverse complement strand
ATATCACCCGGCATGGTACGGCCCGGAACATTGCGGTCCATATCACCCGGCATGGTACGGCCCGGAACATTGCGGTCCATGTCACCCGGCATGGTACGGCCCGGAACATTGCGGTCCATGTCACCCGACATGGTACGGCCCGGAACATTGCGGTTTGTGCTGCCTGGCATGGTGCCGCCTGGAACATTGCGGTTTGTGCTGCCTGGCATGGTGCCAACAGGAACGTTCTGGTTCATATTAGGGGGTGCATTCTCGGGATTTAAGGTTTCTAGTATGCCGCCGGCAATGGCCTGAGCGATGTCATCAAAACTGCTGTCATACATGGCGTTGTCATCTTCATTATTTATATATCCAACTTCTACCAGCAATGCAGGCATTTGAGAGCGCCTTAGTATTACCAGTCCTGGACGTGCTTGGACACCAAGGTTTTCGAATCCTATTTCGGAAAGGGCAGAATTAATATTTTCGGCCATATCCAGCTTGGTGCCGGACAGATCATAGAGAAGTGTCTCCACGCCGCTGTATTGATTGGGAAGGGGAGATGAATTTCGGTGGATGGAGATAAAATAGTCCGCACCGGAGCTGTTGGCGATCTGTGCTTTTTCAAAAGGTGTCTGATAGACATCCTCTGTACGGGTGTAGAGAACATTCACCCCATTCTCCTCTAGTATTCTACCAACTTCAAGGGTAAGACGCAGGTTATCATCTTTTTCTTCACGATTCTGGTATATGGCGCCAGTGTCATCACCGCCATGACCTGCGTCCAGCATAATTGTATAAGCCAAGGTTTTTCTCCTCGCCAGACTTGATTTCCATATAGCATATTCGCAAAGGAATGAAATTGTTACTGGTTCATCTGCAAAATTCGGGCTTCATTTATTGGCAACGGCAAAAGCAATCTTTATCATGATCATTTACGATACCCACTGCCTGCAGGTAGGAATAGATTGTGACGGAGCCAACAAAGCTCATTCCCCGTTTCTTTAAATCCTTGGAAATCTGATCGGATAGTTCTGTTTTAACGGGAACCTCATCGCCGGTGTTCACAATCACTTGGCCAGATGTAAAACCCCAGAGATAATTGGAAAATGATCCGAACTCCTTTTGGATTTCAATAAATATGGCTGCATTCTTAACAGCGGCGTTGATTTTATTACGGTTTCGGATGATTAACTTATTTTGTAGGAGCTCTTCCACCTTTTCATCCCTATAGCCAGCCACCTTCACAACATCGAAGGAATCAAAGGCCTCCCTGAAATATTCTCTTTTTTTCAGGATGGTGATCCAGGAAAGGCCGGCCTGGAAGGTTTCCAACAAAAACATCTCATATAGTTTATGGTCATCATGAACAGGGATTCCCCATTCAGAATCGTGGTATTCCACATAGATAGGTGAATCCAGATTCACCCAGAAACATCTCTTTTTTTCCATCTAAATTCTCCTTTGCATCGTCTGCTACGATTATAGCATATTCGAACCAGTCATAGTAGATAATACAAACGCTTTTTCTATATATAAGTTGTGATTATAAAACAAATAAGTTATATTAATTATACTTATAAAAAATCCTATGTTATAATCGGAATGAAATCAAGTACAATCGATCCAAGACGAAAGGATAGGAAAAGTATGAGTACAGTAAGACGTGTGTATGTTGAGAAGAAGCCGGAGTTTGCCGGGGAAGCGAAGGATTTAAGACATGAGATCAAACACTACCTGGACATTCCGGGGATTCAAAAGGTCCGCATTCTGATTCGCTATGATGTGGAAAATATAAGTGATGAAATCTTTGAGAAGGCCTGCCATGTGGTATTCGCAGAGCCTCCTGTTGATACGTTATATATAGAAGAGTTTCCAATGGTTGAAAATTCCAGCGTATTTTCCGTGGAATATCTGCCGGGACAATTTGATCAGAGAGCTGATTCAGCCGTTCAGTGCGTGCAGTTCTTAAAAGAGGACGAGCAGCCAATCATCCGTTCCGCCACCACCTATGTCATCGAAGGCAACGTGAGTGAGGAAGAGTTTGAAGCAATTAAAAACCATTGTATCAACCCTGTGGATTCCCGTGAGACCGGGATGGAAAAACCAGAAACATTGGTGGTTAACTTTGAAGATCCCGCGGATGTGGGAATTTTCGAAGGTTTCGTTGAGATGACAGAAGACGACCTGCATGCCCTTTATAACTCCCTGAATCTGGCTATGACATTTAAGGACTTCCAGCATATTCAGGTTTATTTCAGCAGTGAAGAAAAGAGAGATCCGTCCGTGACGGAGATTCGTGTTCTGGATACCTACTGGTCGGATCACTGCCGTCATACCACATTTTCAACAGAATTGAAGCATGTGGAATTCGGAGAAGGTGCCTATAAGGCTCCAATTGTGAAATCATATGAAAAATACGTTGGGGATCATAAGGAGATCTTCAAGGATAGAGATGACAAATTTATCTGCCTGATGGATCTGGCGTTGATGGCCATGCGTAAACTAAAGGCGGAAGGGAAGCTGGAAGATCAGGAAGAGTCCGATGAGATCAATGCATGCTCCATCGTTGTACCTGTGGATGTGGATGGTGTGGAAGAGGAGTGGTTGATTAACTTTAAAAATGAGACCCATAACCACCCTACCGAAATCGAGCCTTTCGGTGGTGCTGCCACCTGTCTTGGCGGTGCTATCCGTGATCCGTTGTCCGGACGTACCTATGTATATCAGGCTATGCGTGTAACTGGCGCCTCCGATCCTACGGTATCCGTAAAAGAGACACTGGGAGGAAAACTTCCTCAGAAGAAGCTGGTCCGGGAAGCCGCACACGGCTACAGTTCCTATGGTAACCAGATTGGTCTGGCAACCGGCTATGTCAAAGAAGTTTATCACCCGAACTACGTCGCGAAGCGGATGGAGATCGGCGCTGTACTTGGCGCGGCTCCAAGGCGTGCGGTGATACGTGAGAATTCTGATCCGGGGGATATCATCATATTGCTGGGCGGTCGTACCGGCCGTGACGGAATTGGTGGTGCCACTGGTTCATCCAAAGTTCATACGGAAGAGTCCATCGAGGTCTGCGGCGCTGAGGTTCAGAAGGGTAATGCCCCAACGGAACGGAAAATCCAGCGTATGTTCCGCAGGGAAGAGGTCAGTAAGCTGATTAAAAAGTGTAATGATTTTGGTGCCGGTGGTGTATCGGTAGCGATTGGTGAGCTGGCAGATGGACTTAAGATTGATCTGGACAAGGTGCCTAAAAAGTATGCGGGTCTGGACGGAACAGAGATTGCAATCTCAGAGTCTCAGGAGCGTATGGCAGTTGTGGTCGATCCTAAAGATGTGGACCAATTCCTGAACTATTCCAGTGAAGAGAACCTGGAAGCTGTATGCGTGGCCGTGGTTACCGAAGAGCCTCGTCTGATACTCAATTGGAGGGGAAAAGAAATTGTCAATATTTCCCGTGCATTCCTGGATACCAATGGTGCACATCAGGAAACTGACGTATATGTAGAGATTCCTGAGAATGACAATGATATACTGAAACGCAGTGATGATATTAAGGATGTAAAGAAAAAATGGATGGATACACTGAAGGATCTGAATGCTTGTTCCCAGAAGGGACTGGTTGAGATGTTCGATTCATCCATCGGGGCAGGATCCGTGCTGATGCCTTACGGCGGAAAGTATCAGTTGACCGAGACACAGTCCATGGTGGCTAAAGTACCTGTGGCCAATGGAAAGACGGATACTGTTACCATGATGAGTTATGGATTTGATCCTTATATATCCAGTTGGAGTCCATATCATGGAGCCGTGTATGCGGTGTTGGAATCGGTGGCGCGTATCGTGGCCTCCGGTGGTGATTACAGCAAAATCCGCTTTACATTCCAGGAATATTTCCGTCGGATGACCGAGGATCCCAAGCGTTGGAGCCAGCCTTTTGCCGCTTTATTGGGTGCTTATGAAGCACAGCTTGGATTCGGATTGCCGTCCATCGGCGGTAAGGATAGTATGTCAGGTACTTTTAATGATATTGATGTACCTCCCACCTTGGTATCTTTTGCCGTTGATGTGGCAAAAGTCCAGGATATCGTGTCTCCCGAACTGAAGAAGTCCGGCAACAAGCTGGTTTGGATCCATGTTCCAAGAGATGAATACGATCTGCCTGAATATCAGAAAATTATGGAGTTATATGAAGCTCTTCATAGGGATATCCAGTCTAAGAAGGTGGTTTCAGCCTATGCGTTGGACCGCCATGGTATTGCGGCAGCCGTATCCAAGATGGCATTTGGCAATAAGATGGGTGTGGAGATTGATAAGAGCGTGGATGCAAGGGATTTGTTCAGCCCATATTTTGGAGATATTGTCTGTGAAGTAGAGGCAGGGCAGGTATCTGAACTGTCTGTGGCCGGAACTGTGATCGGTCAGGTTACCGACAAGGCTTCCATTCAGTATCATGATTTTGAAATCTCAATAGAAGATGCGATCAATACATGGAGTGCACCTCTTGAAAAAGTGTTTAAGACCGTATCGGGCTCTGTGGAAGAGGAGGCGGTGGAATCTCCGCTGTTTGACGCAAAAGAGATTCATATCTGTTCCCACAAGCTGGCACAGCCCACTGTATTCATCCCTGTGTTCCCAGGGACAAACTGTGAATACGACAGTACAAAGGCATTTGAAGGTGCGGGAGCGAAGGTCATCACGAAGGTATTTAAGAATCTGACTGCGGAAGACATCCGTGATTCTGTCAATGTATTTGAAGATGCCATCAATCAGTCACAGATTATCATGTTCCCCGGCGGTTTTTCCGCAGGTGATGAGCCAGATGGTTCCGCCAAGTTCTTCGCGACTGCATTCCAGAATGCAAAGCTGAAAGAAGCGGTTATGAAGCTTCTCAATGAGCGTGACGGACTGGCACTTGGAATCTGTAATGGATTCCAGGCCCTGATCAAACTGGGATTGGTACCTTATGGTGAGATTGTGGGACAACAGGTGGATTCCCCGACTCTGACATTCAATACCATCGGACGCCATATCTCCAAGATTGTATATACGAAAGTCATGACTAATAAGTCACCTTGGCTTTGTGGTGCGACACTCGGCGGTGTCTATGCCAGCCCTGCTTCTCATGGAGAAGGCCGGTTTGTAGCCAGTGACCAGTGGCTGGATAGATTATTCGCCAACGGACAGGTGGCAACTCAGTATTGTGATCCGGATGGAAATGTCTCTATGGATGAATACTGGAATGTGAATGGTTCTTATCGTGCGGTTGAAGGAATTACCAGCCCCGATGGCCGTGTGCTTGGAAAGATGGCTCATGTGGAGCGTCGCGGCGATGGTGTGGCTATTAATATCTATGGGGAACAGGATCTGAAAATATTCGAATCCGGAGTATCCTACTTCAAATAAACAGAGGCTTATGCACGTGAAATCTTAAGGATATGAGAATAGGTTCGGGCAGCTAAATGTCCGGACCTTTTTCTGTATCCGCGCACATATTGACAGATATAAGTAAAGATAGTAGAATAGATTTCGTGAATACTTTTTTATCTTCAGGGAGAAAATGAAAGATGAATTAGGCATAGGTATTCGCAAACTATTAATTATTATATTTTTTATTTAGGAGGAATGTTATTTTGGACAGTGACCCTTTGCTATGGCCTATTATCTTACAGGTTGTTTTGATTGCACTTAACGCAGTATTTGCCTGCGCTGAGATCGCAGTGGTTTCCATGAATGAAACCAAACTTGCTAAATTGGCTTCTGACGGCAATAAGAAAGCGATAAGCTTGGAAAAGCTCACTTCATCGCCGTCAAGATTCCTGGCTACAATCCAGGTTGCGATTACTTTATCCGGCTTTATGGGAAGTGCTTATGCGGCTGAAAACTTCTCTGGTCATCTGGTAGGACTTTTAGTTCGTCTGGGTGCTCCGGTTTCCGCAAAAACACTGGATGCTATTTCCGTATTTTTGATTACCTTAATCTTATCTTACTTTACTCTGGTTTTCGGTGAGCTGGTACCAAAGCGTATCGCCATGAAGAATTCAGAGAAGGTAGCTCTTGGAATGGCATCTATGCTCAATGTAATCGCGAAATTCTGCGCACCTTTAGTTTGGCTGTTGACAGCCTCCACCAATGGAATTCTGCGTTTGCTTGGCATTGACCCGAATCAGGAAGAAGATGAAGTCACAGAGGAAGAAATCCGTATGATGATAGATGCCGGAAGTGAGAGAGGTACGATTGACTGTGATGAGAAGGAGATGATTCAGAACGTTTTCGAGTTCGATGATATTTCTCTGGATGAGATATGTACACATCGTACCGATGTTGCAGTGCTTTGGGCAGATGATGATAAAGAAGAATGGGAGAAGACCATTCACGAGAGCCGCCACTCTCTGTTTCCAGTCTGCGGAGAAGGTGTGGATGACATCCTGGGTGTTATGGATGCCAAGGACTACTTCAGACTGCGTGATTTAAGCAGGGAAGAGATCATGGCAAAATCCATTCGGCCTGCTTACTTTGTACCGGAGAATATCAAAGCCGATATTTTATTCCGGAACATGAAGAAAAGCGGTAATTATTTTGCCGTTGTGCTGGACGAGTATGGCGGTATGGACGGTATTATCACCCTGAGAGACTTGATTGAGCAGCTGGTGGGTGACCTTGTGGAGGAGGACGATGAAAAGCGTCCGGAAGACATTGAACAGGTTGGCGAGAAAATCTGGCGGATTCAGGGCTCAACGCCTTTGGATGATGTGGTAGAAGAATTGAATGTAGATCTTCCAATTGATGAATATGACACTTTTGGCGGTTATATCTTTGGCAATCTGGGTTCTATCCCGGATGACGGAAGTCAGTTTGAACTTGAAACTGAAGAGCTGCACATTAAAGTGGTTGAAGTCAAGGAACATCGTGTGGAGAGTACAATCGTTCAGAAGATAGAAAATAATGATGAAGAACTGGATGAGTCTTAAGAGGCGATGATTTCAGAGGGAGACTTACTATGAAGCATGAGTTAGATGCAATAGACAGACGGATTGTGGATATTCTACAGCACGATGCACGACTTCCGGTAAAAACCATCGCAGAAAAGGTTTCACTATCTTCCCCTACCGTTTCGGCCAGAATCGAACGGCTGCAGAGGGATGGTGTGATAACCGGATATATGGCTGTTGTGAATCCAGAGATTTTTGATTTTCGTATTAAGGCATTTATTAATCTTGAGGTGGAACCTATGCAAAAGAAGGAATTTTATCCTTACATAGCGGGAGTTCCCAATGTAGTAGAGTGTAACTGTGTGACCGGAGACTATTCCATGCTGATGGTGGTTTACTTTAGAACCACAAAAGAGCTGGATCAGTTCATCGGGCAGCTTCAACATTTTGGCAGGACAAAGACACAGATTGTATTTTCCACCAGCATTGAACGACGTGGTTTGCCCATAGATCAGCAGGAGAAGCGAGATTAATCTGTCCTGTGGACAGGCATAGAAAAGGAACGCATCACAGGGATACGAAAGTATTCCAAGGTGATGCGTTTTTGAATTTACTTGCATTTTTCAAGTGATTCGTATATACTATATCTTGACTTAATATCGTACGGAAGGTCCGACACAGCGTAAGAAAAGACGGTACCGGAACGATAATATTTTGAATCAAAGGACGGTAAGAATATATGAGTTTATTACAAGACTGGAGAGACATGGCGTACTCTCAGGAGACGGACAAGGCCCAGTTACAGAAATTCTGGACAGATTACTTCTTGATTGAAAAGGGAATTTATGAAAAACTTCTGGTAAATCCAGATGAGGTTGTCCGCGGTACCGTAAAAGAGCTGGCCGATAAGTATGAACTTGATGTGATGACTATGGTAGGTTTCCTCGACGGCATCAATGACAGTCTGAAAGTTCAAAACCCGATTGAAGAGATGGATGAGAACACAGAAGTCAATCTGGGATTTGATAAAGACCTGTTATACAAGAATATGGTGGATGCCAGAGCAGACTGGTTGTATGAGCTTCCGATGTGGGATGAGATTTTCACAGAAGAGAAGAGGAAAGCTCTGTATTTGGAGCAGAAGAAATCTGGTACCATCGTTAAAGGTGCTAAGATTGGAAGGAACGATCCATGTCCTTGCGGCAGCGGTAAAAAGTATAAAAAGTGCTGCGGCAAATAAGAATAGAAACTTAATACGGAGGGCGTTGCCCGAGGTTAATGAAACCTTCAAACTGATGTGAGTTAAGATGACTCGGTTTGGAGGTTTTTCTATCGGGAGCAGATATCCTGTTTTGTACTGAAAAAAGTGCGAAATTTCATGGGGCAGACAGGTTTACACCTGTCTTTTTTCGTGTTAAAATCAATTAATGCTTTAGAGAAGCGATGATCAAAGATGAGGAAAGGATGAATAAGATGCTGAAAGGTAAAACAGTGATTCTTGGAGTGTCTGGTTCCATAGCGGCATATAAAGCAGCAAATCTGGCCAGTATGCTGGTAAAACAGCATGCCGACGTTCATGTAATTATGACCGGGAATGCAGTTAACTTCATCAATCCGATTACGTTTGAAACATTGACCGGACATAAGTGCCTGGTGGATACTTTTGACCGTAATTTCGAGTATAGCGTAGAACATGTCTCGCTGGCTAAGAAAGCAGATTTGGTCTTGATTGCACCTGCTACCGCCAATGTGATTGGAAAGCTGGCCGGTGGAATTGCAGATGACATGTTAACCACCACGGTTATGGCATGTAGATGCAGGAAACTGCTGTCGCCTGCCATGAATACTCAGATGTATGAAAACCCCATCCTTCAGGATAACCTGAAGAAACTAAAGTCATTTGGCTATGAAATCGTGGAGCCGGCCAGCGGGCGTCTTGCCTGCGGGGATACGGGAACTGGAAAAATGCCTGAGCCTGAGATGCTTTTGGAACATGTCTTAAACACTATCGCCAGAGAGAAAGACCTGGCAGGTAAGCGGATAATGGTCACCGCTGGTCCGACACAGGAGCCAGTAGACCCAGTACGCTATCTGACCAACCATTCCACTGGAAAGATGGGCTATGCAATTGCACGGATGGCAGCTTACAGAGGTGCTCAGGTAACATTAGTTTCAGGCCCGGTAAATCTCTCTGCCCCCATAGGAGTTGAGACGATTTCCGTGCTCACAGCTGAGGAGATGTTCGAAGCTGTAACAAGAAATTTTGCTGACCAGGATATCGTGGTGAAGGCAGCGGCAGTGGCTGACTATAAACCCGCCAAGATTAGCGACGAGAAAGTGAAAAAGTCCGATTCACAGATGGCATTGGAGATGACAAGAACCAGGGATATTCTGAAGTATTTGGGAGAGAATAAACGTCCCGATCAGTTCCTTTGTGGTTTCTCCATGGAGACAGAACGGATGATTGAGCACTCCAAAGCAAAATTGGAAAAGAAACATCTGGATATGATAGCGGCCAATAATCTGAAGGTGACAGGAGCAGGATTCGGTACCGATACGAATGTAGTGACCTTGATTTCCAAAGAGGAGATCGTGGAACTGCCTTGTATGTCCAAAGAAGAGGTGGCTGATCAGATTTTAGATGCCATTTTACGCAGGCAGCAAAAGAAGAATAAGAGAAGCTGACTCTTATGATGTAACCCGTAGGTAAATTGTATTGTATCTCAGATACGAGAATAATAACAAGGAGCAAAAATATGACAAAACAAAAAGCATTTGAATCTAAATCCAATTCTAAGTTTAAGGGGATGACTCAGACCGCATTATTTGCGGCAATCATTATCCTTATGGCATTCACACCTTTTCTAGGTTATATCCCACTGGGATTTACCCGCGCTACGATTATCCATATTCCAGTGATTTTGGCGTCTTTGATGCTGGGACCTAAAAAGGGCGCTTTTTTGGGCGGTGTATTTGGTATGACTAGTTTTATCAACAATACCATTAACCCCACAGTAACTTCGTTTGTATTCACACCATTTTACACGCTTGCAGGCTTCCAAGGGGGATTCGGCAGCCTGATTATCTGCTTTATACCTCGGATTTTGATAGGGGTGGTACCTTATTATGTCTATAGACTGTTGATGAGGAGAAGCAAGAGCAAAAAGAGTAGTAATCTGACGGCTTTGGCGTTGGCAGGGGTGTCGGGTGCCTTGACCAATACGCTGCTTGTCATGAATCTGATTTTCTTATTATTTAGGAATCAGTATGCAGCGGCCAATAATGTAGCTGTGGGTGGAGTCTATAAGTTTATCCTGTCCGTTATTAGTATCAATGGAATCCCTGAAGCTATCGTGGCTGGCATACTGATCGCGGCATTAGGAAAAGTGTTATTGAATAGTAAGGTCAGATCAAATTTGGGTGTCTGACGGAATGGACTGATTTGGAATACGATTTTTGAACATAGATTTAGAAGGAGGAAGTAAGGATTATGCTGTTGGTAATGGATATCGGAAATACCAATGTTGTAATTGGTTGCATTGAAGGCGAACAGATTTATTTTATTGAGAGGATGTCCACGGACAGGAAAAGGACAGAGCTGGAATATGCAATCAGCATTAAGAATGTGTTGGAAATCTATGATATCCAGGGCGAAAACATCGAGGGAGCAATTATATCTTCGGTGGTACCTCAGATTACAGAGGTGGTACGTTCAGCCACCCAGAAATTAATCCATAAGTCTCCTAAAGTAGTGGGCCCCGGACTTAAGACTGGACTGAACATCATGATGGATCAGCCGGCACAGTTGGGAAGTGATTTAGTCGTGGATGCCGTGGCAGCCATGGCAGAGCACCCGGTACCGCTGATTATTATTGATATGGGAACGGCTACCACTGTGAGTGTTGTGAACAATAAGCGGAGCTATATTGGGGGCATGATTATTCCCGGAATCCGCACTGCCACAGACTCGCTGGTCAGCAATGCAGCCCAGTTGCAGCAGATTAGCTTTGATTTGCCTAAAAAGTTGATTGGTAGTAATACCATAGATTGTATGAAAAGCGGTGCACTGTATGGAAGCGCTGCCTCTTTGGATGGATTGATAGAAAGAATAGAAGAGGAATTGGGCGAGCCTTGTACAACCATTGCCACCGGAGGACTTTCAGAATGTGTGGTGCCCCTGTGTAAGAAGAAGATTATTGTGGACAATGATCTTCTGATGAAGGGGTTACAGATCATATATAACAAGAATAGATGATGATAAACTGGCTGGCTTGTGCCAGCCAGTTTTCACATATAGATAGTATGAAAGGTGAGAAAAAACCTGACATGTATGGAATTGACATAATAACAATTCGGTGATACACTCTGGATATAACACTCTAAATACAAGAGGATAAAACCATGAGATATGAATTGATTCAAATAGATTTTAATAGTAATCAGGCAATTTACATCCAACTACGAAACCAGATTATTCTGGGAATTGCCACTTCGCGGCTTCAGGAGGGGGATACCCTCCCTTCCGTAAGACAGCTGGCCCAGGATATTGGAATAAATATGCATACGGTAAATAAGGCATATAGTCTGCTACGACAGGAGGGGCTTTTGTCTCTGGATCGGCGCAGAGGGGCTGTAATCAGAATAGACGCCGACAAACTGTATGCTTTGGAAGAACTGCAGGCCGAGTTGGAAGTGATTTTGGCGGAAGCTGTGTGCAAGAATATTTCCAAGGAAGAGATACATCAGATGGTGGATGAAATTTATAGGTTATATGAGCTTTAGGATATTCGAATTGACAACACCCTGTGAGCCAGGGAAGGAAAGGCGGGAATTGGATGAAAGAAGCATTTACCAGTCAAGCACGTAATGCGTTGCTTCAGGCAGGAAAGACGGCCAGACAATGTCAACATAATTATATTGGTTCCGAGCATATTCTGGTGGGACTTTTGAAGGCAGGTGCCGGAACTGCCGGGATGGTATTAAGCGAATTTGGGGTGGAGGAAGAGCGACTTCTGGCTTTGATAGAGAAGTTGATAGCCCCCACAGGTTCGGTGGCAACGGTAATGCAGCCGGGATATACGCCGAGAGCTGAGAACCTTCTGGAAGATGCCAGGGGAGAGGCGAACCATTTTGGAAGTGATAAGGTAGGAACTGAGCATATTTTACTTGCCATGATTAAGGAGACAGACTGTGTGGCCACACGTCTGTTATTTACCATGGGCGTGAATATACAGAAGCTTTATGTAGCTATATTAGTTGCCATGGGAGAAGAGCAAAATATCGCCAAAGAGGATTTTAAGAGCAAGAATTCCCATGAAAATGCTGCTACAGCCACACCGACCCTGGATCAATATAGCAGGGACCTCAATGAGATGGCCCGTCAGGGCAAACTGGACCCAGTGGTGGGGAGAGAGCAGGAGATAGACCGGATTATCCAGATATTGAGCAGGAGAACCAAGAATAACCCTTGCCTGATTGGAGAGCCTGGTGTGGGTAAGACAGCCATAGCAGAAGGTCTGGCTCAGAGAATCATATGGGGGCTTGTGCCGGATGGCATGAAGGAAAAAAGGGTTGTTGTACTTGACCTATCCGGAATGGTGGCGGGAAGTAAGTACCGTGGTGAATTCGAGGAAAGAATCAAAAAAGTGGTCAAAGAGGTGATGGACAACAGAAATATCCTGTTGTTTATCGATGAGCTGCATACGATTATAGGAGCGGGCGGGGCAGAAGGTGCTCTGGATGCTTCCA
>DVNN01000167.1 GCA_018714325.1 Candidatus Pelethocola excrementipullorum | reverse complement strand
CAGTTTCAAGTACAGAATACTTAGGCATTACAATTTGTTCCTTATTCCATTCTGTTGTTTTTAACAAGTCCCAATATTCAGTCTGAACGTCTGCATTCTGACCCATCAGCCAAAGTTCAAATCTCATTTTCTCATGGTTCAGTACAATTCCGAAGCGCAATTTATTGCTTCGTAGATAATCATCGAAAAAAGGAAAATAGGTATAATCCATATATCCAGGTGACACATTTCCTGTCTGATATTTTCCTGAAAACACTTTGGAAAATTGTGCTTTTAATAACATCACATATTTAATAAGCCTTTCATACGCTATCTGAATATCTCCTTTTGCTAATTGCGCTTTATAGATGGCCACATAATCATTTGTTTGCCTTTCTTCACTCATAGAAATATACCTCCTCTAATTCCTCCAAAGCTTTAAATGGATAACCTTTCCATGCATCCCTACCCGCAGATACCATTCATATTAGATACAACTTGATTTTTCATTAAGTCCAGTTTACTATATTTCAGATAAGCAGTCCATAAAAAAAATAAAATACCTGTGTGTGGACTCATACTACTATCTTTACCATGATTCTGTTATAATGAATTGAAAACAAGGAGGATATATGTATGGCTAGACCAACAACAAAAAAGGATTTAATTCAGATTGGAAATGAAAAGTTTCAGACATTAATAGATTTAATCAATTCAATTCCTGAAAAAAACAGAACCGATGTATTTGAATTTGATATTCAAAATGAAAAAGAAGCCCATTGGAAAAGAGATAAAAATATTAGAGATGTGTTAATCCACTTACACGAATGGCATAACTTGCTTTTAAAATGGGTAGATTCCAATCAAAAAGGAATAAAAAAACAATTTTTGCAAGAAGGCTATAACTGGAAAACATATGGCGCGATGAATGTAGAACTCTGGGAAAAGCATCAGAATACGCCATATGAAGAATCACTAAATTTATTGAACGAAAGTCATATTCAAGTGATGAAACTTGCTGAAACGTTTTCAAATGATGAGTTATTTTCTAAAGGCACATTTGATTGGGTTGGAGGTAGTACATTAGGTAGTTATTTTGTATCTTCTACTTCTAGCCATTACGAATGGGCTATGAAAAAAATAAAAAAGCATAAAAAATCCATAACACTGTAATATCGGGGGATGGGTATTTTCTCGGGCTGATTCAGCTACCAATCCAAGAAAATATCCGCCCTTCTCATCTCTATGCTCTTATCTTGTTAATATCGTCCGTAATAATCCAGTCATCCATATTATTTTCTCTGTTATATTTAAACGGTTCTATTTCTTCCAGATTCGATATTTCGTAGACAGCAAGAAATTTTTTACCTGCCCATCTCTTATGTTGTTCTTTTGATAGATTGAGTTCTTTTTCATATTTCTTTACAAATTCAACCGATTCTTCTGCTGTCATTTTCTCACTTTCAATCACTGTGGATATTATCGCCTTATGCGTTACGGCTAAATCTCCGCCAGTTTGAACAAAGTATACTTCATCGCCAACTTTTGCCCGACCGCCCAAAGGACACTTTCTACCTGCTGCCCCTCTGATAATCATAGTTTTTTCTTTACTTAATAATTTCTCTAATTCCTTCGCTTTGCTGTTTAAATAAACCAAATGCTCTGCTTTTCCTTCTTTTCCTTCATACCATTCTGCTTTTGCCAAGTTAATATCCTCCTGTAATCCAAATAAATGTTCAATTTATAATGCTGCGTTAAACTATGAATATGCTAAACAGTATATCCCATTTTACTAAAAAAAGAAATACACAAAGACTTGAAACATCCGGCATATCGTTAGTGCAAAATCTAATTTAGAAATATTCAAAGATGGTTTGTATATCGTATTCTTGGTTTGAACTCCTGCTGCTAGATTTGCTGCAAAAGGATGAAAGATTCATGAAAGCTAACATAAAAAAGCGGATCTGTACAAAAAAAGCAGAATAAGTTCCTCCTAAATAGAATCACAAAGAGGAACTTATTCTGCTATTAGTTTCTGCTTTTACCAGATATCACCTACGGTAAATCCATTGGGGAACGGATCCGTCTCATCCAGTACATACTTGCTATATCCATAGATCCAGGCCTCTCCACCGATGGTGGGAATGATAGCCTTATGTCCATGAATCTCAGTCTCTTCAATGGCATGTCCGGTAAAGATGATGCCGATCAGGCCTTCTCTGCGGAAAGGCTGATTTAATTTCAATTCACCTTTTGCATATTTGGCTGCCATCAGGGCGCAGGTGCCGGTACCGCAGGCGCAGCGATCTAAGGCTCCAGTCCAGGTTTCCGGTCTGTCAAAGTCAATATCACCGGTAAATACTGTATTTACACTCTGCCAGTCAGCATCAGGATTCTCTGTGGGGCCATGAAGCTCGGATATAGAGATTCCCACACCAGGATAATCCGGATGTTCTACAGGGAGCTGTTCTTTTGCCGCCTGCATACATAATGCACTTACTTTCGCGATTTCACGGCCCATTTCCGGTACCAGCTTTAAACCGTCAAACTGTCTCACATCGATTAAGGTATAGAACATACCACCCCAGGCCACATCCACCTTTACTTTACCCAGATGAGGCACATCGATTTCTTTGTCCAGATACGCAGCAAATGCCGGCACGTTGGAGAAGGTTACCTGAGTACATTTTCCATTGTGGCATTCCGCTTTTATTTTAATCAATCCGGCAGGTGCCTCCAGATAAAATTCTGTAAAAGGCTCCACCATTGGAATCATACCAGTCTCCAACAGCGCCGTTGCCACAGAGATTGTATTGCCGCCGCTCATCATGGGGTACTCAGTCTGCTCCATAATGATGTAACCAGCTTTTGCTCTGGGATCCTTAGCCGGAACAATTAGGTTACAGCAAAGGGGCGGATATCCTCTGGGCTCCCTTAACATTAATTTTCGAAACTGGTCATCATGTTCTTTCAACCAGTTAGACTGTTCGTAAACAGAGTTCCCGGGAATTGTGGGAATACCACTGGTAACAACACGCATAGGCTCGCCACAGTGTGTTTCTACCGCATCAAACATTCTTTTAAATCCCATAAAATTACTCCTTCTATAAGTATTATTTGATTCTGGTGCCATTTTCCGCGGAGGCAGGGTTTTAGCACCAGGATCATAATTAGGTTTGTAAAGGTAACTTGTAACTTATCTATTCTTCCTCTTCCTTCTGTGCAATGATTTTCTGTCTCTGCTCTTCTGTTAAGGTAAGATCATAGATTTCTCTGTGGGTCGTCGCCTTGATAAAGCTGATAGCATTAACAATCAAAATAAACAGGATAGGGAGACCCAATAAAACTACCGATTGCTGTACCGCATCCAACCCTCCGGACTGCAGCAGTACGTAACCCATAACAGCGATGGCTACACCCCAGAAAATCTTCAGATATACCGGGGATTTCTGCTCACCAATCTCATTCTCGCCTTTATCCGCCGCAGTCATACCTGCCATGGTATATATCATGGACTCGGACTGAGTAAGGAAAGACATGAAGATAGCCAGGAAACCCAATGCCATCATAATCTGTGGCAAAGGCAATGTCTTTAAGTATCCAAATAAAGATACCGGGAATCCGAATTGTTCGATTGCTTCCCAAATCTTTGCACCACCCATCTGCTGGAAAATAGCAGAAGAACCAAAGGTACCAAACCAGACTACGATGAATCCGATGGGGATAAACAAATTAACCATAATAAACTGACGAATAGTTCTGCCCTTTGCCAGCTTCATCAAGAACAATCCAGTGAGAGGTGCCACTGTCAGCCACCATGCCCAGTAATAAAGAGTCCAGGAACTGATCCAGCCACTCTGAATAGCCGGTTCCATATAGAAAGACTCCGGAATCAGAATCTTCAAATACTGGCCGATAGCAGTTACCATATTATTAATAGTAAACTGAGTGCCGCCAAATATGAAAGCCCAGCCAACCAGAATAATGAATACCACCATGTTGGCGGAGGATACATACTTGATGGCCTTGTGAATACCTGAACAGGCACAGGCAATACCACTGATGGCCAATACAATGATAATGACAGGTGCCAGAATAGTATCGGAAACATTGGCGCCATAGGCAAATCTCAAACCTGCGGATATCTGTAAGGTAGCAAGACCCATATTGGTTCCCAGGGTGGCAACCATAATATACATACATAACCAGTTTACAATCTTGCCGGGTAGGCCTTTCTCGCCCTTTTCTCCCAACAGGGGAAATAAACCGGATGACAGGCTAAAACTTCTTTTACAGTTCCAGAATACAAAGGCGAATCCCAGACCGGCTGCTGTATAGATTGCATAGGGATGAAAGCCCCAGTGGAAGAATACATAAGCCAACGCTTCTTCTGCCGCCTCTGCACTGCCGGGAGCCAGACCGGTGAATCCCGGAGGCTCCATAAAATTCATCAATCCTTCACCTACACCGTAGAATACAACCCCCAGAGCCATACCGGAAGTAAAGGTAATGGCTATCCAGGATAACATACTCATATTGGGCTTCGCATCCTTGCCGCCCAGACGAATCTTCCCCACTTTACTGAAGCCCGCCCAGATACAGAAAATCACCAGGGCAAAGAGCCCTATATTGTAAGCCCAACCCAGATTACTGGAAATCCAGTTAAATGCCACATTGATAATTTGACCGAAGGTTTCCGGTGCAATAACACCGATTGCCAGAACAATCACCGTTAAAACAGCCGGTACGACAAACGCGTTTTTGTCTACTTTCTTAAAGAAATTATTCATTTTATATTCCTTCCTCACATGTAATTACACAAATGCCATCATCGACGCCTCCAGTGGTACATTTGACGGTAAAGCCTCTACCTGTACACAGACGCGTGTAGGCTTGTGTTCCCCAAAGAATCCCCCATATACTTCGTTGATCGCGGCGAAGTCATCCAGATTGTTTACAAACATGTCCACCCTTGCCACACTCTCCTTTGTGCCGCCTCCGGCTTCCACGATGCTGAGCAGATTGTTCAGTACCAGTTCGGTAGCCGCTTTGATCTCATACACATATTTCCCGTCTTTTGTCAGGGGAATCTGACCCGATGTGATGATTATATTGCCGCACTTTCTGCCATGACAGTAGGGTCCCAGTGCCGGTGATGCTTCTTTACTGACTAATTCCTGTGATTTCATACATTCCTCCTTTCGTATAATCACAATATTTTGTTACTTTATTTGCTATGTTTTGCAACATATGTATCCAGTTCTTTGGCGGCTTCTGCATCCAGCAGGGTCTCCGGTGCCTCTTCCAGACGGCGCTTCCATTCTGCATTGGCACGGCGCAACACATAATCATTATCTCCCGGCGGATTATCTTCCGATTTAATATTCCAACTGGTGTATTTTGCATACCAGGCATCATGCATGTAATCTAAAGTATCGTCACTGGTTATATATTCACCACCGCTGCCGATTTCCAGGATGGACTCCAATCCTGAGGCCTCCTCAGAAACATCGATTCCATTCCGTATATAAAGCAGACGGCTGGTAATCTCCTCATCGATGATGGTTTTCTCATAAGAAGTAGTCATCAACCCATCCAGGGTTCCAATCTCAGACAGCTGATAATCTGCATTAGTCAAAATATTGCCCATGGTACCTTCATAGGATTCGATTCCACATTGGATATCCACGTTCAGGGCATCTGTACTATAAGGAATGGTACGTGCCGGTAAATGATAGAACCGCTTTGCCATTTCCATGGAACCAACCTGCAGCATCACACGTCCCGGTGATCCACAACAGTATTTGGCTCCCCGCATGTTGCCGGGGCAGGCCCCTACGCCATAACCAACAGCATTTCCCGGATTGACCAGTTGCGCCAGTACGATACCGGCTAAAACTTCTGCATTTTGCAGTGTAATGGTTCCGAAGATCTGGATTGGTCCGGTCACTCCAGTGCTGGTAGCGGTACCCATGGTAACCGCCTGACCACGTTCTGCCAGTGCCACGATATTATCCGTCACTTCGCTGCTGTAAGATAGGGGACTCATAGAAGGTGCAGATCCCGGGGACAGATATATTTTCCCACCAGGCTGCAGCTTCTCTCCTGTTGCAATTTCTATCATATCCATGGCCTGATGCATCTGCTCATAAGAAAAGAGCTTGGTATAGAAAGGCTTATCCGTATGGTTCAAGATGGCGCGCATAATCTCCAGATGACGATTTTTGACATCCACATCGTTGGCCTCCACACCGTTGTTGGAGTTCATGGTCATTACATCGCTGCCTTGGTAAATCTTAATCAGATTCACCACATCCTGCAGGGTCCCCCGGCGGATACCACCGTCTAAATCCTGTACATTCACCGGTCCGATGGGTCCGGGTACACCGTAATCTCCGCCACCCAGATCCAGGCTGCGCTCAGGATTAAGTCCATGGAATACAAAATGTGAGGGAGCTGTCTCCAGTGCGGCACGAACCTGTGCTTCTGTCATATAGACCTGATTACCGTCCACACGAAAACCATGCTTTTTAAAAATCTCCAGCGCCCTCTTTCCGGATATCTTCACTCCATTTTCTGCAAGGATTTTCAGGGAATACTCATGTACTCTCTGTAGGTCAGCGTCTTCAAACATGGATATTTTCACGTTTCTCATTATTTCGCTCATACATTTTCTCCTTATCTTCTAAAAATGTTACCACCTGTATAGTCAGTATTGCATACGGTACAGGATACATCAGGATCCAGTTCTTCCGCCATATGCTGAATTTTGCTGATATCCTTTTTCCTGCTCACTGCAATCACCTGCTCCTCATTTACCTGGAGCACTCTGCAATAACGGTAAGTCTGCAGGCATTTTTTCAACTCCTCTCCTTTTTGAGTAAATATTACAGACAAACTGTTTATCTTATAACCGTACATCACCTTGTCAATCACCACAACACAAATATATAAGTCAATGACGGAATATAACATCAAATTCCAGTCTTTTAATAAAAGAGAACCCATTACTATAATAATAAAATCACCGACTAAAAGTATGGATCCCATTGGGATATGGGGATGTTTTTTGGAAACCAAACGTCCCACCACAGAAGTTCCTCCTGTTGTGCCGCCGCCATCCAGAATCAATCCCAGCCCAACTCCCATTACAACTCCTCCAAATACGGAAGCCAGAAGTATATCCCCTGTAAATGGCTTTAAAAAGGCAAATCCATCAATCATAAAGGAGGATAAAAAAACTGTTAGTCCTGTATACAGCAAAAGACGTTTCCCCAGTACAATGGTTCCCCATATGACCAGCGGCACATTGACTACGATGCTGAGCATACCGATGGGAAAGCCGGTCAGGGCTTTCACCACCACTCCAATCCCGGTCACAGAACCGGGGATGATGCTCACCGGATCAATAAAAAGTACAACAGACAAAGCATACAGGAAACAGCCTGTCACAATCTTAGCGATGGCAATTCCTTCTGTTTTCAATAATTCCTGTTTCTTATCCATCTTTTAACATTCCTTCTCTTCATCATATAGAATCAAAAGAGCATCGGCAATGGATACACCCTCTTCGGTAACGAATACGGGATTGATATCCAATTCCTTAATCTTGTCTTTTCCCTCTGCCGCCATCTTACTGATAGCTGCCAGCAAATCAGCCAATGCTTTTTTATCGCAAACCGCATTGCCCCGGTATCCATCTAATAGAGGATAAGCTTTCAGGCTTTCGATCATCTGTATGGCCTGTTTTTCCGTCAGGGGTGCGGGTGCAAGCTGTACATCCTTGAAAAGTTCTACGAACACACCACCCATCCCTACCATGATCGTAGGTCCAAAGTCTTTATCGTTATTCACGCCAATGATCATCTCCACGCCGGATTTTAGCATGGGCTTTAAGAGTACTCCGGATAAGACGGCACCCGGTGCATTCTTTCTGCAGTTATCCATGATGGTATCAAAAGCAATAGCCAGTTCTTCCTCGTTCTTAATATTCAGCTTCACACCGCCTACATCCGACTTATGCTGAATATCCGCGGAATGAATCTTCACAGAGAGAGGATAGCCCAGGATTTTCGCTGCTTCTATTGCTTCTTCTTTTGTGGCAGCCACCGCCTGAGGTGGAATGGTTACACCATGTTCTTTGAGATAGCAGAGACTTTCATATTCGCTTAAGCCTCTGGATCCTTTATGTACTCCATCCGGAATTGCAATTTCACCGTCCTCGTAGGTGTAAGTGGCGAAATCCAGGATTTTCTTCAAGGCTTCACAGCCATATTTGCCGGAAGGCAGCAACGGAACGCCTGCATTTTTCAATGTATCAGCGCTTCCTTGATGACGGGTGTGCTCGATAAAGGGTAGCCAGAAAATGGGTTTGATCTCCTTGTTCTGACGGGAGATCTCCACTGCCTCTACCATATGAGTGATGGTAGCGTCCCAGACTTCCGGTGTGATGGTGTAGGCAATACAGATCGCATCCACCTGATCATCGGCAGAAATGGCCTCTATTGCTTTGCACATAACTGGTGTATTATATCCAATTCCGGCAGTCATATCGAAAGGATTATTGACTGATCCGTAATCCGGTACCAGCGACTGCAGGTATTTCTTTGTCTCAGGTTTGTAATCGGCCAGGGTAATGCCGTACTCTTCTGCCAGATCTGCCATGACACCGGCTTCCCCGCCTGATACATTCATAAAGACACATCGTTTTCCTTTGGGAAGTTCCCCCAGCCAGGAAAAAGCGGCAGCCATACTGCAGAGTTCCTCCAGATCCCCTGCTTCCACGATGCCGTACCTTTTGAAGATGGCACGCAGTACTTTGTCCGCTCCGGAAAGGGAACCAGTATGGGAAGCAGCCAGTTCCTGGGATTTGCCGGAACGGCCAGTTTTCAGGATGACAATTGGCTTTTTCTTCTTTGCCGCCTTGCGGAAGGTCTCAATCAACTGTGTCGGTTTGGTAATGCCTTCAATATAGACAGCTACTACTTTGGTATCTTCATCCTCCACCAGGAAATCCAAATAGTCTTCTACTTTTACATTGCAGGAGTTTCCGGAGGAGATTACATGGCTGAATCCCATATTTGGACTGTCCAGGCCACCCAGTACGATCTGTCCACTCTGGGAAATCATACCAATATTCCCGGAATAGTCTCTCTCCTCTACCAGGAAGGCAAAAGCGAACACACCATCAATAAAATTGGCAAATCCTGCGCAGTTTGGTCCCATGACAGCGATACCCAACCGATTGGCTTCTTCCACCAATTCCTGCTGTTTTACCTTGCCTTCTGCCCCAACTTCACTATAACCGCTGGCAAATACCACAGCCCCTCCGCAGTTTTTCTGAGCGGCTTCCCGTAAAAGGGGAAGAATGGTCTTCTGGGGCGTGCACAATATCACCAGATCCACATCGGTCTCAATGTCCAGAAGGCTGTGATAGCAACGTCTCCCAAAGATCTCATCCCGTCCCGGGTTGACAAAAAACACGAGCTCCTGATTCTTGGAGAATTTCAAATAATTTCGGGTAGTATCTCCGCCGAACCCGGCTTTTTCGCTGGCACCTACGATAGCGACAGTCTGGGGTTTTAATAATTTATTTAGGTTCATTCTTCCTCCTCACTCCATCCGTACTGCCTGCTCATAACCGAGGCGAAAACACTCAAGATTCGACGGGTTGTTCTTTCCTTGTTTCTCGAAATATTCTTCCAGGGTATTCTCAAACTGCTCTTTATCCAGCATTTCTGTGGCTTTGATCATGGCACCTAGAATCACCAGGTTGGCACCTCTTGCATTTCCGGTCTCTGCCGTGATTTTAGCAGTATCCACACCATATACCTGCAGGTTCTCAGGAAATTCCGTTTTTTCAAACAGAGAGCTGTTAATCACTACGGTTCCGTTGGCACGCATTTCCGTTACATATTTATCATAGGCATCCTTTGTCATACAACAGAGGATATCCAGGAAATCGGGATAGGGACTTCCGATCTCATCATCGGAGATAACCACTCGGCAAAGTGCGGTTCCACCACGCATTTCTGCGGAGTATTCACTGGTCCAGCTCACATTTTTTCCATTTTCTGCGGCAATCTCAATCAATACCTTTCCGGCTGTCAGTACACCCTGACCTCCGATACCTGCAAACATAATATCAGCCATTGATTTCACCTCCGTTGTCCACATATACTTTTAAAGGAAATACCTTTTCATTTTCCTCTTTAATCTTTTTCATTGCATCCACTGGGGATAACTTCCAGTTGGTAGGGCACGGGGAAAGAATCTCAATTATGGAGAATCCTTTTTTATCTCTTTGGTTTTCGAAACCCTTTTTCAGCATTCTCTTGACAGCATCGATGTGCTTCGGATCATACAGGGCACCTCTTGCCGCATAGGCAATGTTGTAACTCTTAATAACATTCAGCATATCGAAGGGCTCTCCTGCCACATCCGCATCTCTCCCAGCCTTGCTGCTGACCGTCTTATCTCCCACCAATGTGGTAGCCGCACACATCTGTCCGCCAGTCATTCCAAACACTCCGTTATTCACTACGATCATGGTGATGGGAACATTTCGCTGTGCCGCATAGCAGGTCTCTGCCAGACCTATGACGTAAGAGCATCCATCTCCTGCATGTACATAGACATTGGAGTCCGGATACACATTCTTAATTCCCGTTGCAACGGCTGCGCATCTTCCGTGAGGTCCTGCAATACCGTCACAGTTTAAGGTATCAATGGACCAGTAAGCACAGGCGATATCCACTACCTGAATGGTCTTTTCTGCCATGCCCAATTCCTCGCAGCACTCTGCGATGAGACGCTGGATGATTCCGTGTCCGCATCCCGGGCACCAACCCACCTGCTGTCCGATCATCTCTGGTTTTTTATATGTTTTTGCCATCTTAATACACCTCCAGTTCTTTGCAGTTTCCTGCCAGGACATTCTTACAATAATCTACGATTCCCTGTGTAGTGGGAACATATTTTGTGGTGAGATATCCATAAAGAGGTGTCTGGAATTTGGTAGCCATACGTATATCCAGTCCCAACTGGGAAGTAAGACTCATCTCTACGGTCACAAGACCCTTCAAACCTTCCGGAAGATTCTGAAATCCTTTTTCCGGAAAGGGCCATGCAGATATGGGACGGATCAGACCCAGGCGGATGCCTTCTTCTCTGGCCCGGCGCACTGCCGATTTACAGATGCGGGAAGAAATACCATATGCCACCAGAATCAGCTCTGCATCCCCGGTCATGAAGTTCTCCCAACGCTGCTCATTTTCATGCATACTGACAAATTTATCACGCATCATCTGATCGTATTCGTCATAGTCCATGGATCGGTCTAAATTGGTGACCTTCACCTTTGTCTCCTCTGCTTTTTTGGAACCTTTGATAGCCCAATCAAACTTGCTTCTGTCATGCTCCTTTGCCTCCGGCATGGTGGCTTTTTCTATCAACTGGCTGATACCGCCGTCGCTTAACAGAATAACTACGGTGCGGTACTTTTCTGCCAGATCAAAAGCCAGATATGTAAGATCTGCACATTCCTGTACAGAGGCCGGCGTCAGTACAATCTGGCGGGAATCCCCGTGTCCGCCCCCTCTGGTAGCCAGCCAGTAAGAATCCTGACCTTCCGTAATCTCACCGTCACCTACGCCATAACGCATAACATCGATGATTACTGCCGGCAGATTATAGGAAGACAGGTAGGAAATACCTTCCTGCTTCAGGTCATAACCGGGACCTGAGGAGCTGGTCATTACCCTCTCTCCGCAGGCTGCGGCACCCCATAGCATACTCATACTGGCGATTTCACTTTCACCTTGAATAAACACACCGCCCCTTTGAGACATGTTGGCGGACATATATTCCAGAATTTCACTCTGCGGAGTGATAGGGTAACCGGCATAAAAGCGGCATCCGGCACGAAGCGCCGCTTCTGCAATGGCTTCATTCCCCTTCATAAGCTTGAATTTCTTATCCATAACGCAATCCATCCTCCTATTCGATTGTAAATACGTAATCCGGACAGATCTTATAGCACTGTCCACACCCGATACAAAGTTCTTCATTCACCCGGATTATCTCATATCCCTTTTTATTTACTTCCTTTAAGGGTTCGATTGCATTCTTGGGACAGGCCCCCACACACAATCTGCAGCCTTTGCAAAGATCACTGTCTGTTCTTACTTTAGCCATAATATTTTCCCTTCTTGCGTTTCACTTTTTAATTTATCGTTTCACTTTTTGTTTATGCATTTAATATTATCTCAATTTATACCAAATATCAAGTCTAATTGTTTAAATTTTTATACAAATTTTCCATAATAAAATTGTTAGTAATTACTTATTGAGCATTTATTGCACAAAATCACATCTTCATATCTACATTGTTTAGAAAGCTCTTGCTCCCGATATCTTCTCCATATATAATGAATACATAAATGAGATTATCGTCTCACTTTAGAACTAATTATGGAGGATAATGAAATGTCAACAGATAATAAACTGGAACCCATTCAAGCAGTGGAACGAGCCCTCATGATTCTGGAAACTATTTCCCGAAAAGGATCCATGGGTTTGAATGATTTAAATAAAGAAATGAAAATAAACAAGGCCTCTCTTCTGCGTCTGGCCTTTACCTTAACAGAAAATGGCTATCTGGAAAAAGATGCAAAGGATGGCAAATATTCGCTTACCTTAAAGCCTTATGAGATAGGCTTAAGCGCCGTACAAAACCTGGATAAGATGTCACTTATCAACTCCACGCTAGTGGAGCTCAGTAACATGACCGGAAGAATCGCCCAATTTTCTGTGGAGGACAACCATCAACTTCTGTGTCTGCAGAGCATCGGCCAAAAGGAACCTTCCTTTTCCATCTACACTAATGTAGGGCGCCGTTCTCCACTATACTGTACCAGCGCAGGGAAAGCCTTGTTGTCCGCCTATTCTAATATTGATATCATGGAGAAATGGAATCACTTAGATATCCATCCCCTCACCGAATACACCATCACCGATGTGCACAGCCTTCTCCAGGATATAAGCGCCGTGCGCCAGAAAGGCTACGCTCTTGACCGTGAAGAAAACGAATACCATGTATTCTGCGTGGGCAGCCTCATCATGGGAGCCGCCAATACCCCTTTGGGGGCCATCAGCATCAGTGGGAATCAACTATCTGAGGAAGAGGAAAAGCAGATCGCAGAGATTTTACTGCCTGCATGCAGACGGTTATCCGGGTTGTTGGGATATGTGTCGAAGTGAAGAAAGAAGTAAATCACAAAAAACTGCCGGGAAGCAGCTAAAATCGCACTTCCCGGCATAAATATCGCTTCATCTACCCATGTTATTTCATAGTCTTACCGTTTGTTACTCCATCTTCGGCATTTCCCAGCCATGATGATCTGTATGGAGCAGTTCGTGGGACCGATGCCCCAAAGGCCTTTGCAGATACGTCCTATAACACTCTTGAACCGCAGGATTTTCATGGGAAAATCTCAGATGATTCACCTTGTCCAATCCATATAAGGTTTCCGCGCGGACACCTGCCAGCTCATCTCCGTCATGGATCGGCTGACCGCCTCCACCGGAGCATCCTCCGGGACAGGCCATGATTTCCACAAAGTCATACTGCACCTTTCCCTTACGGATTGCTTTAATTAGCTTTCTCGTATTGCCGAGGCCGCTGGCAACTGCAACCTTAAGAGGCACCCCTGCCAGATCAAACTCCGCTTCTTTCCATCCTTCCATGCCCCGCACTTCCTGGAAGGCATCAGGGTCAGGATTCTCCCCCGTAACCAGATAATAGGCGCTTCGAAGAGCCGCTTCCATGACCCCTCCAGTGGCTCCGAATATAACACCGGCTCCCGAACCTACTCCTAAAGGACTGTCAAATTCCTCCTCCTCCAGGCCTGGCACATCAATATGCTCCGCACGGATCAAACGTTCTACCTCTCTCGTTGTAAGAACCACGTCCACATCCTGGCCTGCACCGCTGTCATTCATAGTAGGCAGAGCGCACTCCCCTTTCTTAGCGATACAGGGCATCACAGAGATGCTGAATATCTTTGAGTTATCCACCCCCAGTAAGTCTGCATAATAGGTTTTCATCATGGCACCAAACATCTGCTGGGGAGACTTAGCGGTGGAAAGCTGATCCGTCATATCTGGATACTGGGACTTTAAGAACCGCACCCATCCGGGACAGCAGGAGGTAAACATGGGGAAAGTTTCCTTCTCTTTGTTCTTTAGACGCTTTAAGAATTCGCTCCCTTCTTCCATAATAGTCAGATCTGCGCTGAAATTGGTATCAAAGATATAGGAAAATCCCATCTGCCTAAGAGCCGACACCAGACGTTTTACCGTAGCAAATTCTCTGGAGATACCAAAGGATTCTCCCCATGCGGCACGCACTGCGGGAGCCACCTGAACAACGGTAATCACATCCGGATCCGCCAGAGCATCCAAAACTCTCTGGGTATCATCCCGTTCCCGCAGAGCACCTACGGGGCAGTGGGTGATACACTGGCCACAAAGAGCACAATCTGCATCTGTTATCTTCCGGTTCATAGACACATCAACTGTCGTTCGCGAGCCGGTATTGGCTACATCCCAGATTTTTAAGGACTGTACTTTATCACAGATCTGGATACAACGCATACATTTGATACACTTTGTATAGTCTCTAATGAGCGGAAAGTCTTTTGGCCACTTCGTCTTGGGGAGTACCTTCTTAAACGGCAGTTCCAGAATCCCCAGATCATTGGCTATGGTCTGCAGTTTGCAGTTTCCGCTTCTCACACATGTGGCACATTGACAATCGTGCTGGGATAAGATAAGCTCCACATTCACCCTTCTCGTCTCCCGCACTTTAGGGCTGTTGGTATAGATTTCCATGCCTTCTGCTACGGTATTATTACAGGCCGGCTGCAGCTTTCCCGTGCCCTCTATCTCTACCATGCAGACCCGGCAGGCTCCGATCTCATTCACATCTTTTAAGAAGCAGAGAGTGGGGATCTTGATTCCAACAGACGCTGCTGCTTCTAAAATTGTAGTTCCATTTTCAACTTCTACCGCTTTAGAATCAATGACTAATTTTACCATTTATCTACTCTGCCTCCTTTAAATATTCCAAATCCAAAGTGATCGCACCTCAGACAGCGATGTGCTTCCTGATTCGCCTCTTCTGTCGTAAGTCCATACTCAATTTCTTGAAAATCTTTGACACGATCAAACGCATAACGCCCCTTCATATTCGTTCTGGAACATTGTTTTCTGTTTTCCAGCCGCACTTTAGGGATATCCACTTCAGAACGAATGATATGCTTATATCCCAGATACTCATCTATATTGGCCGCCGCAACTTTTCCGGCCGCAATAGCACGGATTGCAGTAGCAGGACCTGTCACACAGTCTCCCCCTGCAAATACCCCTGGGATGTCTTTTACACCTCCCCAGCTAAGAGCATCGATTACTCCCCGCTTTACAGGTATTCCATATTCTGCAAATGGTCTGGATTCAATACCCTGTCCGATGGCAACAACTACCATATCACAGGCCAGCCGTTTTTCCGGCACGGAAGATTCCACAGGTAGCGGCCTCCCCTTTTCCAGGGGACCTATGATCTGAGGTTTCACCCACAACGCCGCAACCTTCCCCTCTTCATCCTTCTCAATGCGCAAAGGTGCGTGAAGATCCAGCATCTCACAGCCTTCCTCCATGGCTCCGGCCACTTCCTCCGGCATGGCTGTCATATCTTCCTGTCGGCGTCTATATGCGATACGAAGCCTCTTAGCACCCAGTCGTATGGCAGAACGCGCCACGTCCATCGCCACATTTCCTCCTCCGATTACCACAATATCTTTGCCCGTGAAATCAGGCATGTCATTATCCCCGATATCCCTTAGCATCTCAACCGCCGAAATCACTCCCTGTGCCTCTTCCCCTTCAATGCCGATTTTCCTGTCAATATGTGCACCGATTGCTATGTAGACCGCGTGATACTGATTCTTAAGGTCGATGATTCTTGGTGATTCCCCTACCGTAATCCCTGTCTTTACTTCAATGCCAACACTTAAAAGCTGCTCAATTTCTTTATCCAGAACCTCCCTTGGAAGCCTGTAGTTGGGAATTCCATATCGAAGCATACCTCCCAGTTTTTTACGCTGCTCATAGATCGTAACCTCATGCCCCATGAGTGCCAGATAATAAGCCGCACTGATGCCGCCAGGGCCTCCCCCGATAACGGCTACTCGCTTGCCTGTCTTTTCTGCTGGTTTTGGAACAGGAACCTCTCCGGCATGATCTACCGCGAACCGCTTTAGTCCCCGGATATTAATGGAGTCATCCACCATACTTCTGCGGCACCGCTCCTCACAGGGGTGCTCACAGATCAAACCACAGACAGCAGGCATAGGATTATCCTTTCGAATTAAACGCACTGCATCTTCATATCTGCCTTCTGCCACCAGGGCCACATAGCCAGGTATATCCACACCCGCCGGGCACAGAGCAACACAGGGAACAGGTTGGTTCAGCTCACAGATACATCTTCCCCTTAATACATGTTCCTCAAAGTCATCACGGAATCCGGAGATGCCCTTTAATACCATTCTCGCTGCCTCATATCCTATGGCGCAATCCGCGGAATTAAAGACACTTCTGGCAGTCTTTTCAATCATAGCAATCGTCTCTAAAGTACCTTCCCCATCCAATACATCTTCCATAAGATTTTCCAGCTGGCCCAGACCGATACGGCAGGGTACACATTTGCCGCAGCTCTGGGCATGGCAGAGCTTTAAGAAGGAAACAGACAGATCCACAGGACATAGGCCCGGAGGACTTGCAGCTATTCTTCGCTCTAAATCCTTATAAAGTTCTTCAATCGTCATCTGTGCCTTATTCTGGGTTAAAATACTAAGTCTACTCATAATACCTCCTTTTCTAAAAATTGTTGTCAGTACAGTTAATGCAAATTTTCTGTATTACCACTAGTATTCAACATCATTGATTTCTGTCATCATCTGTCATTATATGCAATTATCTGACATCATTTGTTAGAATAAGTATATCACGAGGCCAAGGAAATTTCAGCACTTTTTGTTTATTGCCAAAGGGTATAGGAGGCAAATAGTAAAATGAGGTGAAACAAGAGGCGGTTCACATAATAGTAAACTATAAAATATTGGATTGGCTACAAAAAAGCATGGAAAAACCGACAGGTGGCTGACTGGCAACCTGTCGGTTATGTGTGAGCCGGGGAGCTCCTGAAATCCTAGTGCTACAATTTTGCAATCTCATCTGCCACATTCTGATCAATGGCCTTGGCTGTATTCGATGTCGCGTCCCCACTGACATGGATTCCAACGGCATAATACTCGCCTCCGTCCATGAACAGAACCGGAGAGCCGCTGTTTCCGCCCGATGTACTGATTTTATGGATGATGGTCTGATTCTGTCTATTATGCTGTTCTATCGGGCCATCAGCCTCAAATTGGCTGTATGTGCTTACCGCTCTGACTTCCCTTGGATAGCCAGAAATTTTTACATTTTTCCCGGCTGTATCCAGAGGCTCTTTTTCTATGTTCTTCCATTTAAGTGTATTTCTGTGCTTCCCAGGTGTTACCGCGACCTTAACCACTGCCCAGTCACAGTCATCTCCTGATGTACGTTTGTATGTTTCGCTTACCGTCCACTTTAATGCCTGATAGTATGCGCCATCTTCAACTACCTCTATTTTTTCGGCCATACCACCAAGCTTGGAATCATAAACATTATGCCCCGCCGTAATCATAACATTCTGCTCAATTAGAAACCCAGTTCCTCTATAAACCATGCCCTGGAAAGTCAAGATCAGACGGACAACGGCACAATAGGGTGGTATGGATGCGTCCGTCACTTCCGCTCTGGTATCCTCGCCAATGACAACTTCCGCTTTCCCCTGCAGATTCCTCTTATCCCGAACCGGAAGCTTCCTGTATTCTTCCATATTCACGCGCCCGTCCTCATAAAGTAAGCGATTTCTATCTTCCATACTATGCTTGTTCCTTTCCTGAGGACTGCGGAAACGATCGTTCACGCAGTCCTGCAAAATTCTAATTCATCCCTTTTTTACGATATCCTTTTCTCAGCAGCTTTTTTAGATTTTGCTCCATTTTCCATTTTCATATTTTACCTTTGCGTTATTACTGCCTGTCAGATCCAGCTCTATATGATTAGTTTCCATCTGCACGAACATGGTACTGGTATGTGCATTGGACTGGAACCATACAGCCACCTTTTCAACCGGTGTGAATGTGGCTGCTCCCATTTCCATCTTGTTTTTTGACACATAGATTGGCGTAGACTCCATGTCCCCATCCGCGTTTTTAGATAGCTGAGAAATACCGAAACGGATTCCACCAAATTGATTTTTTACGTTAATGGATGTCTCCGGCCCTTCCGTAACCGGAACCATCAGATTTCCTGCTGAATTCAGAGTCGTGGTTTCTCCAAGGCCAATATCCATTTTGTTGGTTGAAACCGTTACCTTGACATTCTCCTTAAATTCATTGGTACCAAAAATCTGATAGATCGGCTGCCAGCTGAAAGTATTGTTCTGCAAATACTGGTCAAAGGATTTCCACACAACGTTATATTCAAAATCGCCGACCTTTTTAGCAAAACATAGCGAATACCCCTGTTGCTTCAGCGTTTCCAGTGTTTTCTCCGGAATGAAAACTTCCACACTTTTCTCGGTTTCCTTCATCAAGGAGCGCAGCGTCCTTGCGTTTTTTACAAATTGATTATCCAAATTACTCATGTTATTCCCTCCATCGTATTTTATTTTTTAAATGAGACGTCATCATCTATACTATTCAACCGACGAGCCGAATGTATGTTCTATATTTTTCTCCAGATTCCTTTCTCATACCTGATGGCGCATTCTTCTGATTTGGTCAGATCCAGCTCTATTTCACGGCTTTTTCCTGCACCGATGGTGTTACGCATTTCCCTGTCCATCACCTGTCCGCTTTTTACACACTGTGCAAGCCAAAGTTTAAATTTGCATACCGGCACAATCTCATATTCTCCCTTGACTGAAGCATAAGGGGCTAAAAACACCGGTACCTGTTCCACTCTTTCCTTAAATATTACTTCTCTCTTTATACCGGGATACAGACTTCCATAATTATTCAGCATCTTTATCCGATCCTTCTTCCTCATATCCACAGACCTGGAAAAACTACCGGACCTCTCAATAGTAGTCTGCTGCCCCAATCCAATATCAGCGGAGGAATTGGAAAAATAAACTTCACCCTCTCTGATATTCTGACAAAAAAATATCCGGCAGATCTCTCCTACCTCCAGACGATTATTCTGAAAATAATGTTCCCATGCGCCGCCTATGATTCTGTAATCATAATTCTTATCTCTTCCTGCAAAGCATAGAAGATATCCGGCCTCCTTAAGCATACGTATATCCTCTTCTCCAATTGTTATTTCTATCTGTTTTCTGCCATCCATATTTTTCTCCTTCATTTTTCTATCTTATATTGACTCTATTTCCCGTATATGCTAATATTAATACAGAACATATGTTCTGTCAATTTAAATCCCTTTTTTAAGTATTTTTTCTCTTCATCAGTTCAGGAGGAGAATATGGATTATACTATTTGGATTAATGATAAGAGAGTCCCCGTAAATGAACAGGTTTATAGGGCATACTGGCAGGGACATCGAAAGGAACAGTATTTCGTGGAAAGTGACCGGCACAACCATACGTATTACTATAGCGCGCTGGATACAGAAGAATGGAATGGTTCTGATATGTTCAGCAACCCAGATGAAATTTCTATTGAAGATACCGTCATCCGGAATATAGAAGCGGAAAAGATTCACCAGGCTTTGTCAGCTCTCACCGCCGATGAGCTTTATATTATTCAAAGACTTTATTATTATGATGATTCTCTCCGCCAGCTTTCGGAAAAGATGAAGGTTCCACTGTCCACGCTGCACTACCGGCACAAAAGGATTCTGTTAAAACTTAGGAATATGCTTACCCGATGACATCCGGCACGGAAAGTGAAAAAAGAGAGAGGGATGGGTATCACTAAAGATTTCCCATCCCATCCCTAAATGCCCCACTGCATTGTGAAAGATATTTCCTATCTATTTAATTCTTTCTTTTCCTTCGTATTCCGACTGAGGCTAGAATACCTCCGGATAGGATAAGGAGAATCAATAGATTCAGGATATTCGTTTCATCTCCGGTCTTCGCTACATGTTTATTAATGTAATTTGCGGTCTTACTATCTGTCTTATCGTCAGAAGCTGCAGCAGATTTCCGATAAGTATTTGTGATTATGGTCTCTTCTGCCTTTTCTTCTTTGGACATTATGTAATACTCTGAAACCGCTGTCTCTTTAACAGTGTAATGAATCAGTACTCCATTTTGGTATTTATCTAGTTCTGTCCAAGTATGTTTCCAATTATTTGTTTTGCTTAAAGTAATGTTATCACCATGTGCCTCTCCATTGGCAAACAACTGTACTTGAATACTCTCCGGACGCTTTCCTGATTCATTGTTATTGTCAGCCCATACTTTACTTACTGATTGTACGACTGTTTCAGGCCTATAGCTATTTGTAATGGTAAAGGTATCATCACTATAGGTTACTGTATATCCTTCTACTATGGAAGTCTCTTTCACTATATAAGTGATTGCTTTTCCGTCTTTTTCCTCTGGTAATCCGGTCCAGGTATATCTCCAATTATTTTCTGCACTTAACATGATTGGAGCTCCTGATTCCATACCGTCTGCGAATAGCTGCACTTCCATACTGTCTGGGCGTTTTCCATCTTGATTATCAGCATCATCCCACACATAAATCACTGTCTTACTTGTTTCTCGCGGAGTATAGCTATTGGTAATTGTAAACGTATCACTACTGTATGTTGTGCTGTATTCTGCAGTGTTTGTTTTTTCTATCATTGTATATGCAATCTCTTGGCCTGCCTTATACTTATCTAATCCCACAAAAGTGTACTTCCAATGATTGGAATCATCTAAGGTTACAACCTCTCCTGATTCTATTCCATCTGCTAATAACTGTACTTCTATACTGTCTGGACGTTTTCCATACTGGTTGTCGGCGTCATCCCAAACCTTGGATACTTCCTTCTCCACTACCTCTGGTATGTGGCTGTTGGTTATGGTAAAGGTATCCGTACTGTAACTTGTTAAATACCCATCTATCATACTTATTTCTTTTAAGGTATAAACAATTTCCTGACCCGCCTGATACTTATCCAGCCCAGTCCATGTGTGCTCCCAATTATTAGCCGCATTTAAGATAATCGTTTCTCCCTTTTCCACACCATCTGCCAACAATTGGACATTCATACTCATAGGACGTTTTCCATCTTGGTTTTTTTCATCATCCCAAACGATCTGCACACTCTTATTTGTTGTCTCCAAAGTATAACTATTTATTATAGTTATATTTCCAACTCCATCATCCGTATAAGTCACAGTATACCCCGTGGGAACCTTCACTTCTTCCACGCTGTACGTAATCACATGGCCCGATTCCATTTCTGGGAGACTGCTCCATGTATGGCTCCAACTGTTTCCTGGGCTTAAGGTTTCTGTTTCTCCTGCTTCACTCTTAACCTCATTCACGGTCTTATACAACTGGACCTGGATAGCTTCCGGTCGTTTTCCATCCTGGTTCTTGCTGTCATTCCATACTTTTGTCACCGTCCGGCTGGTCTCTCTTGGTGCATACGTATTGGTAAGATTAGTTCCATTAATCTGGGTAGTATAGCCTGAAACAGCATCTTCCGTTACTGTATATGTGATTAGGTCTCCGTCTTCATATTTAGGCAGATCCTTAAACTCATAACTCCAGTTATCTGCTTCCTCTACCTGTTGGCTGGTCACTTTATTTCCATTAGCCAGAAGGTTCACGGTGATAGACGATGGCCGTTTTCCATCCTGGTTATCCTGATCCATCCATATTTTTTGCCCAGTTACGGAAGTTTTTTCCGGTGTATAGCTGTTTGTAATTGTAAGGTTTCCGGCTCCGTCATCTGCATAGCTTACTACATAATCCGTTGGTATACTCACTTCTTCCACGCTGTAAGCAATTGTTTTTCCTGATTCACTTTTTGGTAAGCTATTCCACTGATTAGACCAACTATTACTTTCATTTAATATTACTGCGCTTCCCACCGCACTCTTGGTTCCATCTACCATCTGATATAACTGGATCTGAACATTAATTGGACGTTTTCCATCCTGATTATTTTCATCTACCCAGATTTTTGTAACTTCAATATCTATGGTAGTGGTCTGAACTTCAGTTACATTTCCCAGATATTTATTGCCCGTTTCCGGATGTCTTATATTAGGGATCTCTACTATAGCAGATGTTCCTGATTGTGAGGAATCAATTAGATATGGAATTTGATTATCTAGCCATACCTCATTTCCATTGATCATGTTATTTATCCCCCACCCATTAACCATGCGGTGTACCTGAAAAGCTGCATTGAAAGATGGGTTGTCATTTCGATAGCCAATATTATAACGAATCGTTGCATCATTTCCCTGTAAATCCACAAAACTATCGGCATAATTTTGCCCACTCATCCCTGTTGCATCAAATACACAATATTCAACAACATTTCCGGTTGTCCCTTCCTTAATATCGACATGTTCTGCTGCAACACCTGGTCCTAAATAACACCCTCTAACTGTATTATAATCACACTCCTTACCATATTTCGTCCAATCCCCATAGTAGGACCCAATGTATATGCCCTCCCCAAATCCTGGACTAACTTGTCCGGTGTTAGTGACTTTACAATTCTCAACCAAGTTATGACTGCTGTTATCTCGGATTTGTATGCCTTCACTCCCTGTCGAATGTACTTCACAACCAATAATCTGCGAATAATTAGAAGCATCCAAAGTTATACCTCTTTGTGCATTTGCACATACGATGTCTTTGATTATCCAATAATCCGCATTTCTAATACGCAGCACACTTGCCTGGCTTAAGGTGCCGGCACCTTTTAGAACAGCTTTGTTACCAGGATCCGCACTTCTTACTGTGATAGGGGATTCCTGTGTTCCATTTTTAGCCGAATAAAACCATGCCCAATTACTCAAAGGGGTAATTCCTAAATACTCTCCAGGGGCGAGAATAATTTCATCTCCTGGCTGAGCATTTGATAATGCTGCCTGTAGTTCCTCCGATGTGCTTACATTTACTTCTCTGCTTGCACGATTCAGATTGTTTTGATCTTCCTCCTCAATCTCCGGTTGATTCTCATTTGCTTCAATTTCTTTCTCTTCTCTTGATGGAATATCATTTGCCTGCGTTTCTTGATTTTCTTCTGATTGCACAGTATCTACATCGACACTGATTTCTGTGTTGTCTGTATCCCGATCCTCTTTGACGGGCTCTCTTTTATCGCTTTCCAAAATAGGTACTTCAATACTTTCCTGTGATGGTGTTTCATGATATTTTTCTATCTCTTGCGGTAAAAGGTTTCCCAGGTTTTCTTTATCCGTTGTTATACTTTTTTGCTCTGACCCTGTTGTCAATGTACCTAAGGTATTGGCACATAATGCAACCCCATTTGTTGATATCAGCATGGTAATCGCTAACAAAAATGCTATACCAGCCTTTCTTATCCTCATTTTTTTCATAAGTAGCATACCCTTTCAAAAAACATGACCACCTCTGGGCAAGGTGGCCATGATTATAATTATCTTATGGACTTTTTCTTATATATCCATGCGCTTATTATTATCACAAACGATCCTAGCAGTGCAAAAAGATATTTTTCTATTTGTTTATTATCACCAGTTTTTACTGGATGCGTCGTTTTTGGAGTCTCTTCATCTAAAGAATTAATGACCTTTACGGTCTCCTCAGTAGTTGAATCAGATAAAGTAACAGATGATGTACTAATCTTCACCTTATAACTAAATTTATCGTCTACTGGTTTTCCCAATTTGTCCGTTTCGGCTATATAGTATGTACCA
>DVNN01000166.1 GCA_018714325.1 Candidatus Pelethocola excrementipullorum | reverse complement strand
ATACAAGATTACCCCTGCCATAATAACTAGATTGCCTATTAACTTTCTTTTACTGATTCTCTCTTTCAAAAGCAACCAGGAGAATAACAACACAAATATATATCCCAAAGAATCAATTACAGCACCATATTTCATATCTACTTTGGTATAAGCATAGGTATTAGCGAACAATACACCAAAGAAAATCATATATGCTAAGATCACTCTCCAGTTCAGATACTCATAAATCTGTGATTTATAACTTTTATTAGCACTTTTCTTTAATAACACTTGCGAGGCAGCCGAAAACACCGTGCCTATTATCATAATCAATATAAATTCATTCTTCATTTTCCTGTACCATCACCACTCCAATCAACACAATAACTAAGCCAACAATATTATTCCAGGTTAAATTTTCCTTAAATATGATAACCGCCCATAACTGTGACCAAATTAAGTAGACACTTCTGTTTGCATAGGCCGTTGAAAGATCAAACTTTTTGATCACCCGTTGCCACATGATTGCATAAACCCCGCAATTGGCAAGCATCAGGAATAAATACAAATACAGGAGCGGATTTTCAAGTCCGCCCCTGCTATATTGAATCGAAGCACATTTTGAAAAAACACTGGTAAATGAGAATAAGAAAATATTTAGATGTAGTCCTATATAATCCTTCGTCCGATTCATCTTATTACTAACCTTTTCTATTTCTTTTAATCAAAGATACCACTATGGCTAAAATCCCTATTAAAACAAGAGCTCCCAGAACACCAATCGCTACATATGTAAATAATGAATTCCCCCTTGACACCCTCTCGTCTTTTTTTTCAGGTGTTGGGGTATCTGTCACCTTGGGCTCATCTACATCTGACACTTCGTCCTTCTCTTGTTGCTGTTGGTATTCTTCATCACTTAAAACCTGATTCTCCACAATATGTTGTCCCGCTGCGGTAACAACCTCACCTGCGTCATCACATTTGAAGTTGGTATAGGCATAGTCGAGAATCGCCTTTGTATCCTCACAGACACTGGGGCCGCTTTCTCCATGCATGACAACCGAGATAAGTTTCATGCCGTCTCGCTCAGCATAGGTTACTAATGTATTGAGTGCTGAATCCGTATACCCTGTTTTCCCTCCAATACATCCTTCGTAATACCATGTTGTATCTTCCTGATGCATCATAGCATGATGGTTTCTATATTCCCTTGAACCAGCGGTCATGTTGGTTGGTGGTATCGTATAGTCCGATGTAGCTACTATCTTCCTGAACTCTTCATTCTTCAGCGCTGCCTGTGCAATAAGTGCCATATCGTGGGCAGTGGTATAATGATTCTCATCAGGAAGCCCACTCGCATTATTGAAATGTGTATTGATGCATCCAAGTTCAGCTGCCTTCTGATTCATCAAGTCTACAAACCCCTGAACAGAACCTCCTACAACCTCTGCAACCTGTGTTGATACGTCATTGGCTGATTTTAACAAAATCATATATAATGATTGTTCCATTGTAAAACTCTCACCTAATTGAGGAAGAATGTTGGAACTTCCTGAATATGCGTCAGCCATTCCTGTTTCAGTAAATACTACCGGTGTGTCCAATGTACTGTTTTCTAGTGCTACCAGGGTAGTCATAATTTTTGTAATGCTGGCCGGATAGCGAATATCATCCATTCCTTTATCGAAAAGAATGGTACCTGTCTCCGCATCCATTACAACTCCCGTGCTGGCACCAATATCGACTGCCTGAGGCCAATCCTTCCAGCTATTGGATTCTATCGTACAGATGTTATCATTATTGACTACTGCTCCGTATGATGATATCGCCGAATATCCCGTTACCAGCACAGTCAGTATCACTGCCGCCGCTCTTTTCATTGCCTCTTTTAAACACATTCTTCGCTTTACTCTCCTAATCCATTTTCAATCGCCTGAACCAAGGCCTCTAAAGCCTCCTGTTCATCTTCCCCCTCACAGCACAATTCAATCTCTTCTCCCGACTTCACACATGCACCAAGCACGCTTAAGACACTTTTCGCATTGGCCGTACCAGTCTTATCTTTATCCTGATATTCGAATGTAATCAAGGATTTATAGTTCATAGCCTTATTACATAAAATCCCCGCAGGTCTCAGATGGAGACCAGACGGATTGATAACCTTTACTTTTTTGCTAACCATAATACTCCTCCTGTTTGTTGCTTAGCCTTAATCATATTATCACGGTTCTTTATTGGCAGTCTCAGCCCTTTGTTTTAGATGCACTGTGGTTGTTACCGTATCCACAAGCTCATATCCTTCGGGCACCGTTATATTAACCGTAAGCGGATAATCCCCTTCACCTTTTCCACTTAGGTCTATGGAAGCCTCTACCTTTGAAACATCAAAACTCTCCAGTTTGTCATCTGGTGCCTTGACACGGAAAGGTATGGTAGACTGATCATAAGAATAGGTCAGGTTCTCACCCATTCCTAACCTTTTAATCTGCTCCACATCCAGCTCAAACTCTTTGCTGCCATTGGGAAGAATTGTTACATTAACCACGATTGATGAAGTGCTGGCGCTGGGGCGTATGGGACTTTCACTTCCAAAGATACTCTTTAGATCCAAGGTGCCTTCCACGTCCTGCTTTTTATCTTCCACACTCATAATGTTATCGGGTATCGGTATGGTAATGGTCTTATCGTTCTGAACCAGTTCTGCCAATGCTTCATCGGTTCCCACCATGGTGATCTCCGAAGGCGAAGTGGTGATCTCACCGATCTGGTAACCCCAGGCCGGCTCTCCAGTCACGTCGACCTTCACCTTTACCCCTCTTAATTTCTTCCATAAATCAACGGTCGCCTGTACCTGAGCGTTCTGCCCGATATCAAATCTCAGATACCCCATACTTTCTGGGGTGAACTCCACACCATTCTTATCGTAAACCTTCAATTCCGCAGGTACGACTCCATCCTCTGTCATACCATCCACCTTAATCCTGGCCTTTACTCCATCGATAATGTTTATCATGGACTTGGGCCCTGATATGGTAATGGTCGCCGGATTAAGGGTGACCTTCCCCACCTCATAGGATTCATTAGGCACAGTATTGTCAAAATCAACATCAAGGGTAAATGGTGCCTGCTCGATATCTTCTATCGTGACTGGAATCGTCAACTGAGACAAGGAAATATTCTCATCCCTAACATTAGGACAAGATACGCTAAGAGGCACATACACTGGATCTGTATTCTCATTTACAATCTGAGTTAAATCGGCCTCAAGCTTGATGTCATCGTCATCAATATCCGCCAGTTTTGATCGATTATCCCGAATGGTCACCTTAATCGTCTTATACCTATCATCAACGACATAAGTCTTCTTTCCTGTCTCTATATAATTGGCATTGATAATGTTAACAGGTACGTCAAACCCCTTTGTGGTAACCGGATCGCTGATCTCAATCACCACATACCATATTAAAATCGCAATAATTACAGAAATAATTTTCAGGGCAAGGTTATGGGTCAGTTTATTTCTCAGCTTTTTTTTCACTTTTCACCCACCCTTTCCAGCGTTTGAACCTGGAACTTTCCTTTTGATCCGTCAGCTTCTGAATTTTATGAAGATGTTCTCTCAATTCACTAGGTGTCACAGAAGTCTTCAGCTCTCCATTCACTGCAAAGGATACAGTGCCTGTTTCCTCAGATACAATGATCGTCAAAGAATCACTGGCCTCACTGATTCCTACAGCCGCCCGGTGTCTGGTTCCCAGATTCTTATTTAAAGCCATATTATCAGATAATGGAAGGTAGCAGGTGGCTGCCACTACCCTGTTGTTCCTTACAATAACGGCTCCGTCATGTAATGGCGTATTATGTTCAAATATATTAATCAATAACTGCCCCGTCAACACCGCGTCGATGGGAATTCCTGTCTTCTCATAATCTACAAGAGAGATATTTTGCTCGATGACAATCAAGGCGCCGGTCTTCACTTCGCCCATCTCAAAACTGGCCCGTACAAGTTCATTGATTGTCTGATCACTAAATCTGAGATTTCCCTCTTCGTCGGGAGCTCCCAAAGAAACAAAATTATCAAAGAAGCTCCTATCCCCCAGCTGCTCCAGTACACGCCGCAGTTCAGGCTGAAAGATAATCACGACTGCAGTGATGGCGGCAACACTTACCCCCTTAAAGATTTCCAGTATTACATCCATCTGGAATATATTGGCGACCAGAGCAAATATAGCAATAAATATGATTCCTTTCAATAGCAGGTAGGCTTTGGTGTTCCTCACCCACAGAATCAGCTGATATACGAAATAAGCAATGATTAAAATCTGTACAAGATCAATCAATTCAATACTTTTCGGAAGACGGAATGAAAACGTGGAATTAATAATCTGTGTCTTGAACCATGTAATAATCTTATCCAATACATCACTTCCTTTCTCCGAATTTTTTTTAATGTATGTAATTATTCAAAGATTCCTGTCCTTTACAGGGCTGATTCCATTAAAAACTTATCACCACTATTGAATGATATCCTTGTCAATATCATTCAGGGTTTCTTCCAATTTAGCCTCAAAATCAATGTCCGGGAAAATTTCCTGTGTATCCACAGGTTCCTTATGTATCGGTTTTTCCGTTGTTCGAAATTGTTCAGCAATATGCAGTCCCTCTTCCGGAAGATTCATCGTTGAGGTTTGCTGTTCTTTTCTCTTCATGCCATCAGGATCCGAGATGTTTCGCTCCCTGGCCTCGTTCCCCGTACTCTTCCGGGAACTTCCGCTGCCGGATTGGACCGCAGCCTGCTTTGGCACCGCCTTTACATAATAGACATAGGTATCATCTTGGTACTCAAGATACTCCGTTCTCTTATAATC
>DVNN01000165.1 GCA_018714325.1 Candidatus Pelethocola excrementipullorum | reverse complement strand
ATCTCTGCCATCTGTGCCAGCGCAACCGGGTCGGCTGCCACGTCTGCATTGGACTCCAGAGCAGTCAAAGTGGGAATGATTCCTCTTGTAGTGTAGCGAATGCTCTGGCACTCTTCACTTCCAAGATACAGAGCCAACGCCACTGCAACTTCAGGATTTTCACATTTTGGATTCACTCCAATCGCTTTACTTCCGGAGAAAGAACGCATCTGTCCTTCGGTACCATTGATAGTAACTGTGGGAATCTTAGTCGCTGCGAAGTTATCGCCCAATGCTTCCTTGATTGCCGCTGCGTCCCAGGATCCGGAACAATATGCTCCCAGCTTACCATCAGCCATGGCCGCTAAACTACTTCCGTCCTGCTCATTGAGGAATTTGGAATTCTGTGAAAGATCTACCAGGTATTTCGTCGCTTCGATACCAGCTTCACTGTCGAAGTCACAGCCCGCGGATGCATCGGTTCCATCGCCAAACAACTGGCAGCCGGCTCCAAAATAAAACGCCTCGATATACCAACTGTTGGTCAGTGCAAAACCGAAGTTCTTAACATCTGCCCCCAGATCCTTAGCCATCATGGTATCCAGTGACTTTACCTCATCCTCTGTATACATGCTCTTGTCATAATACATAAACCAGGTATTGGATGTAAACGGCACCCCATAGAGTCCATCTTCGTAAGTAACAGAAGCTACCATGCTCTCAGGGTTATTCTTTGTAACCGCATCGGCAGTAGTTCCGCCCAGTTTCGAGATGGCTCCAGCCTTGGCAAGCACCGGAATCTGATCATTGGCAAACATAAAGACATCCGCTGCTGCATCCACATCTTTGGTCACAACATCTTTTGCATCTCCTTCCGAACATACCCCATATTCGAATGTGATATCCCATTCCGGATGTTCTTCGGCGAAAGTATCACACATCGCTTTCAAAATTCCTTCATCGTAACCTTCCAAAGGAGCCTGATCCTCCTGAGGTCCCCAGACGGTCAGCTGAACCTTCTCGGCCTCACCGCTTTTGGAAGTGGAGGCGGCAGAACTGGCCGTTTCCTTCGTTTCCGAAGTGCTCTTCCCACCTTTGTCCCCCTCATTCCCTGAACCACATGCCGCCATGGAAGCTGCCATGGTCATCGCCATAACGCAAGCTAATAATTTCTTTGCCTTCATCTTATCTCTCCTTCTCAAGTCTTTTCAGGTGCCTGTACAGCCAGAATTTTTTGTCTCTCGTTGTCTAAGCACTGTTTTAACATCTGAGGACAGTATAATCTAAATAATAATTTCTTTATATATCAATAATTTTAGATTGATGTTGTTTTTCCCAGTTTTTACCATTAGTTTATAATTCTATTTGTTTAATTCCACAACCTGAATCCACTCTTGAAAGATGTCATAGTACTCCATTAACGCTCCTTCAATAACCGAAAAGTCCACAGTATAACAGTTTCCCTCATAGAGAAAGTACACTCCTGTATGCATCATGCTATAACCTTCCTCTTCCCCACTTGCCTCATAGTAGTAAACCTCCGTGCCAAGGGTCTCTGTCAGTTTTTCCTCTTTTTGACGATTCATCTCCGTCCACCCCTTAGCATCCAACCACGTTGTCAGACCTTCTTCCACATCCCCGGATTCCATCTTCCTCCGTTCCCAGACTGCTTCAGTTCCTTCATCACAGCTATAGACTTCTATGCAATTTCCTTCTCCGTCAACCTCTGATTCTGTTAGGATCCATTCCTCTGACAGGGGAATCCGGATGAAAGTCCCCTCTATAGAAGCATGCTCGACACTTTCGGCCGACGCTTCTTCCTGATGCTTTAAAGTGATTTCATCTGCCGCCTCGGCTGCAGCACCATCAATCTGCTCGTTCTTTGCTTCGGGATCGGTCTCTAAGGATTTAGATTCGGCCTCTTCCTCATCCCTATCCATACTCACACTCTTCTCTTCTACGTTTGCTGTCGTGGTACTTTCCTGCTTACAACCTCCGAATGCCAGAATCATAGTACAGGCACATAAGGTAACCCATTTTCTCCTATTCATAGATCTTTCCACCTTTCTTATTATGAGATTCTATTGCAACCTATTGATTAAGCCTAATCCTGACACGAATCCGCCGTACACGATACGTTCCCTTCTAAGCTGAAGAGATCTCTATGTTACTATTCTAAAGGTTGTTATTTATAGGATATATATAAGAATTCTACGATTTATGTCTGAAATTCAATCATTCTGATAAGTTGCGACGTCTGTTATAGATCGCAACTATAATTAAGATATAAAAATAAGGATTCCTTTCCTTATCGGAAGGGAATCCTTATTTTTATGATATTTTAAGAATTTATTTTTTTATTAATAAAGATTTTCCTGTCATCTCTTTTGGCTGCTCCATGCCCATTAACTCAATCAGAGTAGGGATGATATCCGCCAGTTTTCCACCTTCTCTTAAAGTATAAGAAGAATCCGCATTCACAAGAATGAATGGTACTGGATTGGTGGTATGTGCGGTGAATGGCTCGCCGGTCTTGTAATCCACAAGCTGTTCTGCATTACCGTGATCCGCACAGATAAACATCTGTCCGTCCACCTCTTTGATTGCTTCTACGGTTCTGCCCACACATTCATCCACGGTCTCAATCGCACGAATCGCTGCATTTTCAATACCTGTATGACCAACCATATCCGGATTTGCAAAGTTGATGATAATCACATCATACTTCTGGGATTTGATTGCATCCACCAGCTTATTGCAAACTTCTGGCGCACTCATCTCCGGCTGCAGATCGTAAGTTGCCACCTTTGGTGATTTCACCAGGATCCTGTCTTCTCCCTTATAGGGTTCTTCGACACCGCCGTTAAAGAAGAAGGTTACATGAGCGTATTTCTCGGTCTCCGCAATACGAGCCTGAGTCATATTATGGTCTGCCAGGAACTGTCC
>DVNN01000164.1 GCA_018714325.1 Candidatus Pelethocola excrementipullorum | reverse complement strand
GAAGGTGAAGATTGTCCTGTTGACCGCCTATGAGGAGTTTGAATATGCGAAAAAGGCGTTGGAATACAGGGTTTGTCAGTATGTACTAAAGTACGAAAGTGATGAAGCGGTGCTGGAAGCTGTCCAAAGTGCGGTCAAACAGATAGAGGCAGAGACGGAAAGCGAACGGCTGAAAGAAAAGAATCTTGAGGCGCAAAGAAGAAGTTTTTTCCGTGAGATCAGCTGTAATAAGCTGGAGGGAAAGGCCATTGAAGAACAGGCGGAGCATTTGGGAATCGATCTCCACTGCAGGCGGTATGGCACGGTTTCATTTAAGATTGAGTCCCTTAAGTCCATGGATGAAATACGATTTCTCGTACAGACGAAAGAATGGTTTCGGGCAATCGAGGAGACGATTGGGAAAAGGTGTAAAGAGGCGGGATATGCAATCTCTTTCTTTCAGGGAAAAGAGTATCTAAATGGGGTTCTGCTGGATGAGCAGGGCGACAACGGGATGGAAATCCTCAATCTTCTGCAACATGAGATTTTGAAGCTCCAAACGGAATTAAATATTCATCTATACGCAGGGATGGGAAGGTGGTATGAGACCATCGACCACGTACATGAATCTTATATGGAAGCACTGAAGGTCAATCATTTGAGGGATATATTGGACAAGGAATACCCTAAAGAGGAGTATCCTGTCTTAGGTTACAGGCCTGAAATGTCGGCGGAGGAGACCATAGAGGAACTGGTTGTTAAGGTCAAAGGCTATATCGATGACTGTTATGCCAGGGAGGAACTGTCGCTGGAAGAGATTGCAGCCCAGGTTCATCTGTCCGCTAATTATGTAAGCACATTGTTTAAAAAGCATTCCGGCATGAATATCAGCGACTATATCATAAAGGTGCGCATGGAGCATGCGGCCAGACTTTTGGCCGATACCAACTTTAAGACCTATGAGATAGCAGAACAGATAGGATACACCAACGCCCAATATTTCAGTGTCTTATTTAAAAAGTATTATAAGATGACGCCAAAAGAATATAGGAATAAGAACAAAACATGAGATAAGGAGAGGTAATATGGCCCAGATACAGAACCCTGTTTTAAAGGGATTTAATCCAGATCCATCCATAGTAAGGGTAGGAGATGATTATTATATTGCAGTATCAACGTTTGAATGGTTTCCCGGAGTGAATATTTACCAGTCCAGGAATCTGAAGGACTGGAAGTTTGTGGCGGCAGCCTTAAATGATGACCGTAAATTGGATCTGAAAGGGATCGATACGGCCTGCGGCATATGGGCTCCGAACCTGACCTATGACAATGGTCGTTTTTATCTGTTGTATACCATAGTTTATACCAACCGCTCCAGATTCAAGGATACCCATAATTTTCTGGTAACAGCAGAGAAGATAGATGGGCCATGGTCGGATCCGGTGTATCTGAACTGTTCCGGGTTTGATCCGTCCCTGTTTCATGATGGGGATAAAAAGTGGCTTGTGAACATGACCATAGACCATAGAGTGGATAAGAATCGGTTCAGCGGCGTGGATATTCAAGAATATGATGAGGCGCAACAGGCACTGAAGGGACCGGTTTACCGTATCTTTAAGGGGAGTCCCATCGGTACCACCGAAGGCCCTAATATGATGAAAAAGGATGGCTACTATTATCTCACCTGTGCGGAAGGCGGTACGGAATTCGGACATTGTGTGACCGTAGCAAGATCAGAAAACATAACAGGCCCCTATGAGGTGGATCCCCAAAATCCGATGCTCACTTCAAAGGCAGCTGAGGACTACCCGATTCAGAGGGCTGGTCACGGGCAGCTGGTAGAGGCCCCGGATGGCAGCTGGTTTATGGCTCATCTCTGTTCCAGACCTGTGGATGGGTGTAGTATTCTGGGGCGGGAAACCGCGATTCAGAATATCATATGGACGGAAGACGGATGGTTTAAGCTGGCAGGAGGGGGAAGTCTTCCATTCACAATCTTCGAAAATCACTGCTCCGATGATCCTTCGGATGAGCCCCGGCAGAAGATTCGGGAGGAGTTTGAGGGGGAAAGCCTTCCGTGGGAGTTCATGACCCTGAGAGAATCGGCCCGCAATTGTGGATTGGACCTTACCTCCAGACCGGGATGGTTGAGGATTCGTGGAGGCAATTCGCTGTCATCCAAGTATCGCCAGGCATTTGCGGCCAGAAGGCAGCAGGCATTTGATTACGATGCTGTTACAAAGGTGGAATTCTGCCCGGGAGATTATCACCATATGGCAGGGCTGACCTGTTATTATAATTATGATAATTACCACTATGTGAAGATTACCAGGGATGAAGAACTGGGCCGCTGTATCCAGGTAACTTCTGTGGTGAATAAGGAGGTAAAGGACAGCCCCTGCTGCAGCATACCGGAGGAAGGTGCCGTATACCTGAAAGCCCAGGTGAGAAGGGGCGTACTGCAGTTTTACTATTCCATGGACGGGGCGGAGTATGTGAAGGCTGGAGAGGAGCTGGATATGCATACCTTATCCGACGAGAGAGTGGAAGGAAATGGTTTTGCAGGTGCCATGGTGGGCATTTGCTGCCAGGATCTGCAGGGCAACGGAGTCCATGGGGATTTCGATTGGTTCGAATATATCGAGAAATAATATTTTGATTCAGAGAAAATCTATTTATTGTCAAATATGGCTCAGGAGAGAATGATTGATCTCTTCTGGGTCTTATTTGCCTTATGGGTATGATAAATTTGTCGGATTATGTAAATTTAACAGAAAAGTAATTGAATATTGTCATGGAAAACGTTATGATAGAAATGTAACAATGATTATTTGAGAGGTTGAAAGATTGTTTCGCCAGGAGCGTTAAGCATCCTCTAACCTCATGATACATAGATGGAATTTGGTGGTAAGATGGATAAGGAAAAACTGAGAAAAATCATAGAGCGCAACCGCAGAGTAACGCTGATACAGAATTGTATTAAGGTGGGAATTTGCGTTGTAGTGGCGCTGTTAATCGTGACAGTGGGATGGAAGGCGGCAAAGCCCTTTGTGAAGAGCACCGGCGTTCCAGTCAACAATGATCCGATTACCATGTTGCAGGTTCAGGCTGGAACCAACAACCTGGAAGACGGAAGCGGAGATGTGGCAAAGAGCGCATTGGCCGAGGGCATGAAGATAACCAGTGATGCACCCGGCTGGCAGGTGGACAGTAAAGGCTGGTGGTACGCGGCGGATAGTCAGAGCTACTATACCAATGGATGGCTGACCGTTGAAGACCAGAAGTATCATTTCGGCAGCGATGGATATATGGACACGGGGTGGACTGCCATAGGCGGAGAGGGACATTATTTTGATGAGAATGGCATCTATGATCCCGACAGAGATAAATCCAAGGTAATTGCCATGACCTTTGATGATGGACCGGGACCGTATACGAATACCTTGCTGGATATTCTGGAACAAAACGACAGTAAGGCCACCTTCTTCATGCAGGGAATCAATGTGGAGCGGTATGGGGCAGATATAATACCCAGGATGGTGAAGCTGGGTAATATGTTGGGGAATCATTCTTATGATCACCCTAACCTGAAGGCCAAGGGCCAGGAGGTAGCACAGCAGCAGTTTGACCAGACAGATCAGTTAATTGCTCAATATAATAATGGTGTGGGTGCCGAGGTCATTCGATTCCCCTTTGGCGAATACACCAAGGAGCTGGCGGCGGCCACAGGGCGTTCTTGCTGGTTCTGGAATGTGGATACTTTGGACTGGAAGACAAAAGATGTGAATTCAAACATATCGGCAGTATTGGACAATGCAGGAGGTGGTGACATCATCTTGATGCATGATATACATGAAGCCACGGTAACTGCCTGCCAGACTATAATCCCTGAGTTAAAGAACCGAGGATTTGAGCTGGTGACGGTAAAGGAACTGGCGGCTTCCAGAGGTTATGAAGCCGAGCCCGGTGTTACATATTTTGGTTTTACAGATGATAATCTGGAAAAGGATTCTGTGACAGACAAGAATCGGTAAATATAAGTTTTAATAAAATAGGAGCTGATGTACTAAGTAATTAGTATGTCAGCTCCTTTCGCATTTCATGGGAAAATGCTTAAGAAAGTTATCTGTTATAAAAATGATAAAAAATATAGTTAGGTACCTTGACAAAAAGGCGAAGATGCATTAATATAATAATTAAGGTACCTAACTATTAAAAACAAGGAGGATCATAATATGGCAGATGATAATACAAATAATAATAAAGAAGTATGTACACTGTGTCCGAATGAATGTGCAAGGGATGCATTACAATGTGGAAAAGGAAGAAGATTTTTTTCAGGTGAAGAACATCTGGAAAATGGCGGTGTAGGACATGGCAGACCGGAAGGAGAGAATCCTGATTTGGCGCATCTGTTTATGAAATGCGCTTATATCTTGAAGCTAAAAACCGGAAAGAGTAGAGGGGATGGGCCTCATAGACATAAAGGCAAGCATCATCACGGGCACCATCAAAATTATGGACATGGGCACGATCACGACTTAGATCATGGCATCAATTACAATCACGGCCACCATAACAAGCATGAGCATAAGTGCAGGTTGAGTGAAGAGGAGTTATTTGACATGCTAAGTAATGAGGAAAGAGAAAGCCTGCAGAAACTTTTGATAAAAGTGGTCAGTCACTGGAGCCAGGAATACCATAATCAAGAAGGGCGGCACAAAAGTGCTCCCACATCTTCGCTCCGCTTCGGTCGGTGCTAAACGAGTGCCACTGGCACTCAGCACCCTAGAAACATTTGAAATCCGCCCTTTTCGGGCTACTTTCTCATGTTTTGCGGCCCCAAACTCATACTTTTTCATGCAAGCATGAAAAGCATGATCTTTTGCCCCTGGTATCATCATCATCATTTAAAACCATAAAGAAACTCCTCCCGGACATCCTGTAGAAGTCTGGGAGGAGTTTCTTTTGCCTTCTGGCAGCTATCTTACTTTGAACGCTTCCGCATCTTTGAGTCCAGAATACGTTTGCGGATTCGAAGAGACGTCGGTGTCACTTCCAGCAATTCATCATTGTCGATGAATTCCAAAGCCTGCTCCAGGGAAAGAACTTTCGGAGGAGTCAGCTTCAACGCTTCGTCTGCAGAGGAAGAACGGGTATTGGTCAGATGCTTAGTCTTGCAGACATTGATCTCAATATCCTCGGCCTTACCATTCTGGCCGATAACCATGCCGGAATATACCTTTTCACCGGCACCGATGAACAAAGTACCACGATCCTGAGCGGAAAACAATCCATAGGCCACGGACTCACCGGTCTCAAAGGCAATCAGAGATCCTTGTTTACGGAACTGGATGTCTCCCTTATAAGGTGCATAATCATCAAAGGAGGTATTTAAGATACCTTGTCCTTTTGTCATCGTCATAAAATCTCCACGGAATCCAATCAGTCCGCGGGCAGGAATTTCGAATTCCAGACGTGTGTTACCATCGCTGGTAGGGCTCATTCCCTGAAGTTCACCCTTACGTTCACTCAGCCGCTGGATTACCGATCCGGAGAACTCCTCGGGAACATCCACATAGGCGATTTCCATAGGTTCCAACTTCCGTCCGCGTTCATCGGTATGATAGAGAACCTCTGCCTTGCTGACCGCAAACTCATAACCTTCACGGCGCATATTTTCTATCAATACGGAGAGATGAAGCTCACCACGTCCGGAAACCTTCAGACGTTCCGGCGTATCGGTATCCTCAACCCGAAGGCTGACGTCTGTATTTAATTCCCGGTAAAGGCGTTCCCGCAGATGACGGGAGGTAATAAATTTACCTTCCTGGCCGGCCATGGGGGAATCATTGACCATGAAGTTCATGGCGATGGTGGGCTCAGATATCTTCTGGAACGGAATGGTCTCAGGGTTGGTCAGATCGCAGAGGGTATCTCCGATATGAATATCCGCAATTCCTGAAATAGCCACGATAGAACCAATACCTGCCTCTGCAACTTCAACCTTATTCAGACCGTCGAACTCGTAGAGCTTGCTGATCTTCACCTTTTTCTTTTTGTCGGTCTCATGGTGGTTCATCAGCATTACTTCCTGATTTACCGAGATTTTACCATTATCCACCTTACCTACGCCGATACGGCCCACGTACTCGTTGTAATCTATGGTACTGATCAGTATCTGGGTTCCCTGATCAGGATCTCCTTCTGGGGCGGGGATATAGTCCATAATGGTCTCGAACAGTGGAGTCATATCCTTTTGCTCGTCATTCAGATTAGCCATTGCATAACCTGCTTTTGCGGAGGCATATAGGAACGGGCAGTCCAGCTGCTCATCGGATGCATCCAGATCCATCAGAAGCTCCAGAACTTCATCCTCTACCTCTTCCGGCCGGGCTTCCGGTCTGTCGACCTTATTGATGCAGACAATCACCTTCAAGTCCAGATCCAGGGCTTTCTGAAGTACGAACTTTGTCTGGGGCATGGCACCCTCAAAGGCATCCACGAGCAGAATAACACCATTTACCATCTTAAGAACACGCTCAACCTCACCACCGAAATCCGCATGTCCTGGTGTATCGATGATATTAATCTTTGTATCCTTGTAATATACGGCCGTGTTTTTGGCCAGAATGGTGATTCCACGTTCGCGTTCGATATCATTGGAGTCCATTACACGTTCCTGTACCTCTTGATTGGCACGGAATACACCACTTTGTTTCAAAAGCTCATCCACTAAAGTGGTTTTGCCATGGTCAACATGGGCGATAATTGCAACATTTCTTACATCATTTCTCTGGGTTTTCATAACCATTCATCCTTCTTTTCTAAATTAACATACAGAGACTATCAAAACTCAAATTGGATGATACCAGGGTCCAAAGTGCGTAGCAATTCGTAGGTATCATGGGGGCAAAATACCTTTTGCCTCCAACATCATTGGATAGAACTGGTCATACTCATATAAATTCTCAGTATACCTTTTTAGAGTGTGTTAAAAAACAAACATTATGTGATTCCATATTACAATGTTCATTTTTTAACACGCTCTGGTCTGCCGCAGCTTTTATTCTATCTGTCAGATCAGGAATCCGGCTTTGATTGGGCGCATATCTTATTGCCAGCAGTTCAATAGCCGAGTCTCACACTAAAATTACTGATGTAGTATAGCACATTTTGTCAGTTTTGGGTAGGGGAAGAAAATACAAAAAAATAATAGTTCTAAGATGTAATGGTGTTGAATAAACTTGGTTAATATAAGATACCAACGAGAGAAAGGGGAACTATCATTCATGGCAGATAAGATTATTGAAAACAATCAGGTACAAATTATGGGCGAAATTGTGTCACCATTCACATTTAGCCACCAGGTTTTTGGGGAGGGCTTCTATCTGGTGGACATTTTGGTAAAGCGCCTAAGTGATTCCGAGGACGTCATCCCGGTGATGATTTCCGAACGTCTCATTGATGTGACACAAGACTATGAGGGCGAGTACATACTGGTATCAGGCCAGTTCCGCTCCTACAACAGGCATGAAGAAAAGAAAAACCGCCTGGTACTGTCCGTCTTTGCACGGGAACTTAGTTTTGTAGAAGAGGAAGACGATTCCGTCAAATCCAACCAAATCTTTCTGGATGGTTACATATGTAAGCCTCCCGTATACCGAAAGACACCGCTGGGCAGAGAAATTGCAGATTTGTTAATTGCAGTCAATCGCCCCTATGGTAAATCCGATTATATACCATGTATCTGTTGGGGGAGAAATGCCCGTTATGCCTCCGTATTTACGGTGGGTGGACACGTATTGGTCTGGGGCCGGATCCAAAGCAGAGAATATATCAAGCGTATCAGTGATACCGAATCGGAAAAGCGGGTTGCTTTTGAAGTTTCGGTCAGCAAACTGGAATATGTGGATCAAGGGTGAAATATATGTAATAGTTGAGAAGCTCCTTGACAATAATATGGGTAAATGATATTATTTAACTAAAATAGAATATGTGGATAGAGGTTGCATTTTTCAAAAGTATGATGCTGGATGCCCCAGGGGCAGTAGAAGGTAGCAGAAAGGGAAAAGTGCCGAAAGGATATAACACCTGGAGTTATATTTCTTGGGCGTGGCATTAAGAATGGCACGACTGTCATCGTATGATGGGGTGCTATCTTATGTATATTGCATATGTATATACTAGAGGCGGCGCACATTGGACCGTCTCTTTTCTATTTGTTAGATGAAGATTACGATTAAATTATTTGAAGATACATTCATTCAATCGTGGTTACCTAATTATAGTTGTCATAAAAGGAGGAAAAGATTATGCCTATGTTTAGAGGAGCTGGTGTTGCTATTGTAACGCCAATGAAAGCCAATGGAGATGTTAATTTTGAAAAGCTTGGAGAGATTATAGAGGATCAGATTGCAGGGCAGACCGATGCGATTATAATCTGCGGAACAACCGGAGAGGCCTCAACACTCACACATGAGGAACATCTGGAGACTATCCGCTACTGTGTGGAGAAGGTGGCAAAGCGTGTTCCAGTTATTGCCGGTACTGGATCAAACTGTACAAGAACGGCCACTTATTTATCACAGGAGGCCGAAAATGTCGGGGCTGATGGAGTGCTTGTGGTCACACCATATTATAACAAAGCAACACAGAAGGGATTGGTTGCCCACTATACTGCAATCGCCAATGCCATCTCAATTCCAGTCATTCTTTATAATGTACCCAGCAGAACCGGATGCAACCTGACTCCTGAGACAGTTGCAGAACTGGTCAATCATGTGGATAACATTGTTGGAATTAAAGAAGCAAGTGGAAACATCTCCCAGATTGCAAAATTGATGCATCTGACCGGAGGTAAAATCGATTTGTATTCCGGTAACGATGACCAGGTTGTTCCGCTGATGTCTCTTGGAGGAATTGGCGTAATCTCCGTAGTATCCAATGTTGCCCCCCAATATATGCATGACATGGTTATGAAATATCTGGATGGGGACGTGGAAGGCAGCAGCAAGATGCAGCTGGATGTGATCCCGCTTTGCAACGCACTGTTTTGTGAGGTGAATCCAATACCGGTAAAGGCAGGCATGAATCTGCAGGGCAAAGAGGTTGGACCACTGCGTGCACCTCTCACTGAGATGGAACCAAAAAACCAGGAAGTACTAAAGAGTGTGATGAAGGATATGGGAATCTTATGATAAAAGTGATAATGCATGGTTGTAATGGCCATATGGGACAGGTGATTTCAGGTCTGATTAAAGAGGATGAGATTGTGGAAATCGTGGCTGGAATAGATATGAAGGATACACAGGACAACGGATATCCTGTATTTACCAATATCTTTGACTGCGATATAGAAGCGGATGTTATGATTGATTTCTCTTCTTTTAAAGCCACGGACTCCGTGCTTACGTACTGCGGGCAGCGAAAGCTGCCCCTGGTGCTATGCACCACAGGATTGACAGAGGATCAGCTTGATCGGGTTCAGGAAACCAGCAAGGAGACGGCGATTCTTCGTTCTGCCAATATGTCTCTGGGAATCAATGTTTTATTAAAATTGATACAGGATGCGGCTAAGGTTCTGGCCACAGCCGGATTTGATATGGAGATTGTGGAAAAACATCATAAATTAAAGTGTGATGCGCCCAGCGGCACCGCAATCGCACTTGCAGACAGCCTGAACGAATCGATGGACAAGCAATACCACTACTGTTATGACAGAAGCCAGCGTCATGAGCAGCGTGATTCAAAAGAAATTGGAATTTCCGCTGTACGGGGAGGTACAATCGTTGGAGAACACGATGTTATCTTCGCAGGTCCGGATGAAGTGATCACGTTCTCACATCAGGCTTACTCCAAGGGTGTGTTTGGAAAAGGCGCGGTGGAAGCGGCCAAGTTCCTGGCTGGAAAGCCGGCAGGAATGTATGATATGAGTGATTTAATCAACTAAATTTTTCTGAATAAATATTTTAAAATGCTGCATACTACTCCTATAAAACTGATTTAGCAAAGGAGAGTTATGATGAAGCAAATGAAAAAAATATTATTCGGCTGTCTGATGGTTATGATGCTGACTGGCCTTACTGCATGTGGAAGCTTAAACAATGATGCTACTGATGGCACAAACAACAATACAACAACAGACGATGGCATCAACAATGATAATGGCACAGACAACAAAAACAATGGTACAGACAACAAAAACAATGGAACCAACAACAATAACAATGGCACCAATAACAATGGCACAGACAACAATAATAATGGCAACACAAACATGAATAACGATAACAATACCGTAGGAGATGATCTCGGTAATGGTGTTAATGATGTAGTTGATGGTGTCGGTGAGGGAATTGAAGATTTGGGCCAGGGAGTCCAGGACATTGGTGATGGTGTTAATAACGATGGTACTACAAATAACAATACCACAACCAACAATGGCACAACCAACGGAAATGGAACTACCAACAACACAAATCCTTGATTTCGGCTTTGTTAGCTGACCATAATCATTTTGTTTTCCGCATGATCTAGTTTAAATTGAAAATCAACTTGAAATCAATATGCTCCCCTTGTAATAATCGGTTATTACGGGGGAGCATATTTAATGTTGAAACGACTTGTACAATATGATATAACAAGAATAAGAACATCAATACAATTCATACATAGAATCAATGGAGGAATCATACATGAAATATCCCGAATTTCTAAAGGATGGGGGAACGATTGGCTTTGTTGCCCCATCTTTTGGATGCAATATAGAACCTTATAAGACCGCATTCCAGAATGCCCAGAAGAAGTTTGAAAAGACCGGTTATAAGTTGGAACTGGGGCCAAATTGTTATGAAGGACAAGGGATCGGTATCAGCAATACTCCAGAATTATGCGGTAAGGAATGGAACGATTATTACTGCTCGGAAACCAACGATGTGCTCATCTCCTGTGGAGGCGGGGAGCTGATGTGTGAAATTTTGGATCATGTGGATTTTGATCGTGTCTCAAAAGCGAAACCAAAGTGGTTCATGGGATATTCCGATAACACTAATCTGACCTTCCTGCTTCCCACAATCTGTGATGTAGCGGCCATCTACGGACCTTGTGCCGCCACATTTGGCATGGAGCCATGGCATCCCTCCGTTCAGGATGCACTTGATCTAATGAGTGGAAAGAAAATGACGATGCAAGGGTATGAGCGATGGGAGAAAGAATCTCTGAAGGATGAGGACAATCCATTACAGCCCTACAATGTGACGGAACCCAGGGTTCTCAGATGCTTCGGGGATGGAGCGCCCGTGCATATGGAAGGCAGACTTTTGGGAGGCTGTATCGACTGTCTGGTGAATCTGACGGGCACCAAATATGATCGGGTGGAGTCTTTCAACGAAAAATATAAGGAAGATGGTGTAATCTGGTTTTTAGAAGCCTGTGATCTGAATATGATAGGTATAAGAAGAGCTATCTGGCAGATGATACATGCCGGTTGGTTTAAATATACCAAAGGATTCCTGATCGGCAGACCCTATTGGTTTGGACAGGAGCTCTTTGGACTGGACCAGTACCATGCGGTCTATGACTTGCTGAAGAGCTTTGATGTACCTGTGGTGATGGATGTGGATCTGGGACACCTTCCACCTATGATGCCTTTGATTAGCGGTGGCTATGCGGCGGTTGAAGTACAGGGAAATGAGATAACGATAGATATGCATACAGACAGATGAGGAAAGTAGGAGGGGACCATGAGATTTCGACCTTGTATCGATATTCATAACGGAAAAGTGAAACAAATAGTGGGAGGGTCATTAAAGGACGAGGGAAATCAGGCCAGTGAGAATTTTGTCTCACAGCAAGATGCCACATTCTACGCCCGCCTATACCGGAAACATGGAATTCATGGAGGGCATATTATCCTGCTTAATCCTGCCGATTCAGAGTACTATCAGAAAACCCTGTCACAGGCTATGGAAGCACTATCAGCATATCCGGGCGGCCTTATGGTGGGCGGGGGGATACATCCCGATAATGCAAAGGAATTTCTGAAAGCCGGAGCAAGCCATGTTATCGTCACTTCCTATGTGTTTAAGGATGGGAAGATAGCCTGGAATAATCTGGAACAGATGGTTCGGGCCGTGGGAAAAGAAAGGCTGGTATTGGATCTGAGCTGTAGGAAAAAGGACGGGTCTTATTATATCGTGACCGACCGCTGGCAGAAGTTCACCGACGTAAGGATAGAGGTTGAAGTTCTGGAGAAGCTGCGTGGGTATTGTGATGAATTCCTGGTGCATGCCGTGGATGTGGAGGGAAAGGCATCGGGTATCGAAAGGGAGCTGGTGAGGCTTTTGGCAAAGATGGAAGATTTTCCTATCACATATGCAGGAGGTGTGGGTAGCTTTGAGGATTTGGAGGAACTACGAAAGGAGGGCATGGGCAGGCTGGATGTGACCGTCGGAAGCGCTCTGGATCTATTTGGAGGCAGTATGAGGTTTGAAAAGGTCTTGGAGATTTGCGGGCAATAGCCTTTATTTGGTAAAATTAAATTACTTTAAGGTGTCTGTAAATATTATAAATAATCTGTGAATTATCTAAATTCTCTTGCAATATTTGTTGGAGATTGATATAATAATGGTACTTACAAAGAGCTGATGCTTCTGCAGACACATTTAAGATAAAAGTGCAGAGTATCATTTGTACAAGCTATTTGTAAAATATAGATCAAAGGGGTTGACAGCATGAATATAATCATTAGCGGCAAGAATATTGATGTGACAGATGGAATCCGTTCCGCTGTTACGGAGAAGCTGGGAAAGCTAGAAAAATACTTTACTCCTGACACAGACGTTCATGTAACTTTAAGCGTAGAAAAAGAAAGGCAGAAGATTGAAGTTACAATTCCAGTTAAAGGAAGCCTGATTCGTTCCGAACAGGTAAGCAACGATATGTATGTATCCATTGACTTGGTTGAAGAAGTGATAGAGAGACAACTTCGTAAATATAAGAATAAGATTATCGATAAGAAGCAGGATGTAACTAATTTCCAGAAATCATTTATCGAGAATGATTACCTGGAAGATGAAGAGATTAGAATCATTCGTTCTAAGAAATTCGGTATGAAACCCATGTTTCCAGAAGATGCCTGTGTGCAGATGGAACTCTTGGGACACAACTTCTTTGTATTCCGTAATGCTGAATCCAATGAGGTAAACGTAGTTTATAAGCGAAAAGGTGACACCTACGGTCTTATTGAACCAGATTGTTAATTGAAGAATAAATTTAAGCAGGCGGTGAGTTGAATATAGCTCACCGCCTGCTTATTTGTAGCTGTGTACAGATTGTTAACGAAAAATTCATTGTTAAATATGACGGAAAGTGTTAAAATAGGCGTTATATGATAATGTATAGAACATTAGGAGTGAATAATTCATGAAATTAGCAGAGAAGTTATTTGGAACACATAGCGAGCGTGAAATCAAGCGTATCGTATCTCAAGTAGATAAAATGGAAGCTCTCCGCCCGGAGATGCAGAAACTTTCAGACGAGGAATTACGTGCAAAAACAAAGGAATTTAAGGAGCGTCTGTCCAAAGGAGAAACCCTGGATGACATCCTTGTTGAGGCATATGCAACTGTCCGTGAAGCTGCAAGCCGTGTTCTCAAGATGGAACACTACAGGGTACAGCTCATCGGTGGTGTTATCTTACATCAAGGCCGTATTGCCGAGATGCGTACCGGTGAAGGTAAGACATTGGTTTCCACCCTTCCGGCATATCTGAACGCCTTGACAGGCCGTGGTGTCATGATCGTTACGGTCAATGACTATCTGGCAAATCGAGATGCGGAATGGATGGGAAAGGTTCATGAATTCCTGGGGCTTACCGTAGGCGTGGTATTGAACTCCATGAAAAATGATGAGCGCCGTGCCGCATATGCTTGTGATATTACTTATGTTACCAACAATGAACTTGGATTTGATTATCTTCGTGATAACATGGTTATCTATAAAGAACAGCTGGTACAAAGAGAATTGTATTATGCAATCATCGATGAGGTTGACTCCGTATTGATCGATGAGGCCAGAACTCCTCTGATCATCTCCGGTCAGAGTGGTAAATCCACCAAACTGTATGAGACCTGTGATATCCTGGCACAGCAGTTAAAGCGCGGTGAGGCCAGTGGTGAGATGACTAAGATGGCAGCCATTATGGGTGAGGAAATCATTGAGACTGGTGACTTTATCGTAAATGAAAAGGACAAGGTTGTAACCCTGACCGAAGAGGGTGTGAAAAGGGTTGAGAACTTCTTCCATATAGAAAACCTTTCTGATCCTGAAAACCTGGAAATCCAGCATAACACCATTTTGGCACTGCGGGCACATAACCTGATGTTCCGTGACAAAGATTATGTGGTAAAAGATGATGAGGTTCTGATTGTAGACGAGTTTACGGGACGTATGATGCCCGGACGTCGTTATTCCGACGGCCTTCATCAGGCGATTGAGGCAAAAGAGCGTGTGAAGGTAAGACGTGAAAGTAAGACACTTGCTACCATTACCTTCCAGAACTTCTTTAATAAATTCGAAAAGCGTTCCGGTATGACTGGTACCGCTTTGACCGAGGAACAGGAGTTCCGTGATATCTATGGAATGGATGTTATCGAGATTCCAACCAACATGCCTGTAGAACGTATTGACTATGATGATGCGGTGTACATGACCAAGAAAGAGAAATTCCGTGCTGTTGTTGAAGAGATAAAGGAATCACATGCGAAGAATCAACCGGTTCTGGTGGGTACCATCACCATTGAGACCTCCGAGCTTTTGAGCAAGATGCTGAAGAGAGAAGGAATCCCTCATCAGGTATTGAATGCCAAGTTCCATGAGCTGGAGGCTGAAATCGTAGCACATGCCGGTGAGGCTGGTACCGTAACCATCGCGACCAACATGGCAGGCCGTGGTACCGATATCAAACTGGACGATGGATCTAGAAATGCAGGCGGATTGAAGATCATTGGTACAGAACGTCATGAATCAAGACGTATTGATAATCAGCTCCGTGGACGTTCCGGACGTCAGGGCGACCCTGGTGAGTCCAGATTCTATATTTCTCTGGAAGACGACTTGATGCGTCTGTTCGGTTCAGAGAAGCTGATGGGGATCTTCCAATCTCTGGGCGTTTCGGAAAATGAGCAGATAGAGCATAAGATGTTATCTTCAGCCATTGAGAAGGCTCAGAAGAAGATTGAGGCAAATAACTACGGAATCCGTAAAAACCTGTTGGATTACGACCAGGTTAACAATGAACAAAGAGAAATTATTTACAAAGAGAGACGTCGTGTTCTGGATGGAGAAAACATGCGGGATTCCATCTTCAAGATGGTATATGACACCATCGATAACACGTTGGATATGTGTATCGGAGAGAATACCGATGCAGCCAGCTGGGATCTCAATGAGATGAATACCCTGCTGATTCCGGTCATTCCATTTGCACCCCTGACTCATGATGAAGTGAAGGGGATGAAGAAGGACGAGCTGAAACAGTCACTCAAGGAGAAGGCGGTTAAGATCTATGAAGAGAAGGAAACCGAATTCCCTCAGGAAGAGCAGATTCGTGAATTGGAGCGTGTCATCCTTTTGAAAGTCATCGATCAAAAATGGATGGATCATATCGACGATATGGACCAGCTCCGTCAGGGTATCGGTCTTCAGGCTTACGGACAGCGTGATCCTAAGGTTGAGTACAAGATGAGTGCCTATGAGATGTTCAATGACATGATCTCTTCCATTCAGCAGGATACACTGCGTCTGCTTTACCATATCCGCGTGGAGCAGAAGGTCGAAAGAGAACAGGTAGCCAAGGTAACCGGTACCAACAAGGATGATTCTGGTCCGAAGAAGAGCTATCAGCGTTCAGATAAGAAAGTATATCCTAACGATCCTTGTCCTTGCGGCAGCGGTAAGAAATACAAACAGTGCTGCGGCAGGAAAGGCGCTTAATCATAGCGATGATTTGAAGGGGCAGTTGAACGAACAATGTCATGAAATACGATATTGTTCGTTCAACTGCCCCTTTTCTATTGGCCTTTGTCTTATTTGGCATAGGGTGACAGTTCTAACCGGATAAAATATCCCCTGTCATGGTCACATACGGGACATCTTTCCGGTACTTCTTTACCCGTATAGATATGCCCACAATTTAAGCACATCCACCCGGTTTCCACATCTGAAACAAAGAGCGCATTACTCTCAATCATGTCGGCAAACATTCCGAAACGATCCCCATGGGTCTTTTCTATCTCTCCGATCATATGGAAGGCGCCGGCTATTTTATCAAAACCTTCCTCCCTGGCCACATCTCCAAACTTTTTATAGGCGTCGTCGTGCTCTTCATATTCATTATGTTGTGCCGCTCTTAAGAGGTTTATGATGTCAGTGGATAAATCCACGGGATAGCTTCCATCCACATGGATGTTCTCGCCCGCCATTTCTGAGAGAAAATTGTAAAAGATTTCCGCATGTTCCTTCTCTTGGCCAGCGGTAAATAAAAAGACCTCGGATACCACATATAAGTTGTTCTTCTTAGCCACTGAGGCACCAAAGGTATAGCGATTTCTCGCCTGGCTTTCTCCTGCGAAGGCACGCATCAGGTTATCCTTTGTTTCACTGTTCTTAAATTCAATTCCCATGTTTTCTATTCTCCTTATGATGATATTTTTAATATTCCCTATTCTTTCATATATATGTCAAAGCCCGTACTTTCTATTGTATCGGCTTCTTTCCTAGTGTATAATAGATAAGATATGGGACTGCAGACGATAGATTTGTCTGTGAATTCATAAATCAAAAACAGAAAGCAGGTGAAACAATGGTTGAATTAGATCAGTTCAAGACGGAACTGAGTACTTACGAGGGACCATTAGTGGAAGTGAGGGATTCACTTTGACCTCGCTAATAAAGAGCAGAGGATCGAAGAATTAGAAAGAAAGATGGAAGAGCCCAACTTCTGGGATGTTCCGGAAAAGGCCCAGGAGATGATGAAAGAACTGGGAAGCCTGAAGGAAGACCGGGACACTTATAAAAAGCTCATCACAGCCAAAGAAGATATGGAAACATTGATCGAGATGGGCTATGAGGAGAATGATGCATCCGTAATTCCGGAGATAGCGGAGATGCTGGAGAACTTTAAGAATGATTATGACAATATCCGCATCAAGACTCTGTTATCCGGTGAATATGATAAATCCAACGCCATCGTGAAGTTAAATGCCGGTGCCGGTGGAACTGAGGCCATGGACTGGTGTTCCATGCTGTACCGTATGTACACCAGATGGGCGGAGCGCAAGGGATATTCTGTGGAAGAACTGGACTTTCTGGAAGGCGAGGAAGCCGGAATCAAGTCGGTGACCTTCCAGGTTAATGGAGAGAATGCCTATGGCTATCTGAAATCCGAAAAAGGAGTCCATCGATTGGTCAGGATTTCTCCGTTTAATGCAAATGGAAAGCGTCAGACCTCCTTTGTATCTTGTGATGTAATGCCGGATATCGAAGAGGATATTGATATTGAAGTCAAAGATGAGGATATCCGTATCGATACCTTCCGTTCCAGTGGTGCGGGTGGTCAGCATATCAATAAAACCTCATCGGCAATCCGTATTACCCACTTCCCGTCAGGAACCGTCGTGAGCTGTCAAAACGAGCGTTCACAGCATATGAACAAGGACAAGGCCATGCAGATGTTGAAGGCGAAGCTGTATTTGCTGAAACAGCAGGAGCAGGAAGAAAAACTTTCCGGCATCCGGGGCGAAGTCACAGATATCGGCTGGGGCAATCAAATCCGTTCTTATGTAATGCAGCCATATACCATGGTTAAGGATCACCGTACCAATGAGGAACGTGGTCAGGTGGATGCTGTGATGGATGGAGATATCGATCCATTTATAAACGCATATCTAAAGTGGATCGCACTTAAGAAATAATGTGCTTACAGCTGTGATCTAAAGATGAAACAGGGCCAGATTTGAATATAAATCTGGCCCTGTTTCTGGCACAATACGTCTTTCCTGGAAGGAAAATCCTTGCGAAAACAAAAAAAGTATGGTAGTATCTTTACTGTGAGTACAAATGTTTTTCGTTGACGAACAGTGTGGAGAGGATGAAACATGTCGGATACAAGCAAGTATTATGTGGTAAAAGAAAAAGCTGTTCCTGAAGTTTTGCTGAAAGTTTTGGCGGCAAAGCGTCTGATGGAAAAGAAAGAGCTAACGGTACAAGAGGCCACCGAACGGGTGGGAATCAGCCGCAGCTCCTTTTATAAATATAAAGATGATATCTTCCCTTTTCACGATAATGCAAAAGGAAAGACAATCACATTTATACTACAGATGGATGATGAACCGGGACTGTTGTCCAGCGTTTTGAAGACCATTGCCAGATATCACGGTAATGTTCTGACCATCCATCAGTCCATACCCCTCAATGGTGTGGCCACACTGACCATCAGCGTGGATATCGCCCCGGAAGTGGGAGATGCGGCGGCGATGATGGCCAGCATTGAGAGAAAAGATGGTGTTCATTATTTTAAAATACTAGGCAGGGAGTGAGAACAGGATGATAAAAGTTGCAGTGTTAGGTTATGGAACCGTAGGTTCAGGCGTTGTGGAAGTGTTCCGTGAGAACCAGGATATCCTTAATAAAAATGTAGGTGAAGAAGTAGAAATCAAATATGTGCTGGATCTGAGAGAGTTTCCAGGCGATCCTGTGGAAAAGGTTCTGGTTCATGATTTTGAGACTATTGTAAATGATCCGGAAGTGAAGATTGTGGTAGAGGTTATGGGAGGATTGAATCCTTCTTTCAACTTTGTGAAGCGCTGTCTGGAGAATGGCAAGAGTGTATGTACATCCAATAAAGAGTTGGTAGCTCAGCATGGTACAGACCTGCTGCAGACCGCAAAAGAGCATCAGGTGAACTTCTTATTTGAGGCCAGCTGCGGCGGTGGTATTCCGATTATCCGCCCCTTGTATCAGGCTCTGACCGCAGATAAGCTCGACGAAGTTTCCGGTATCTTGAACGGAACGACCAACTACATCTTAAGCAAGATGGCAAGTGATGGTTCCGACTTTGAAGAGGTGCTGAAAAAAGCCCAGGATAAGGGATATGCGGAGCGGAATCCGGAAGCCGATGTGGAAGGATACGATGCCTGCCGTAAGATTGCTATCCTGTCCTCGCTGGCATTTGGCAATTACGTGGATTATAAAGACATTTACACCGAGGGAATTACAAAAATCACCGCTGCCGATATCAAGTATGCTCAGGCTATTGGTGCAAGCATAAAGCTTCTGGCAGTCAGCCGTCGTACGGAAAAAGGCACTTATGCCATGGTGAGTCCGGTTATGATTGATTCCTCCAATTCCTTATACAGCGTCAATGGTGTGTTCAATGCCGTTTCCGTTCATGGAAATATGCTGGGGGATGCCATGTTCTACGGAAGAGGAGCAGGTAAGCTGCCCACTGCCAGTGCAGTAGTAGCTGACGTGGTGGAAGCAGCTAAGAATCCGAATCAGACGGTGATGGGGGATGGCTGGGATTCCAGCAAACTGGAATTGATGCCTCTGGACGAAGTGTCCAGCCGCTTCTTCGTACGTATTAAAGGAAGTACAGCGAGTGTCCTGCCCACGGTGGAAAGTGCATTTGGCGAGGTGGATCCGGTTACGATCCCGAGTATGGATGGAGAATTCGCATTTATCACAAGCGAGATGACCGAGGCAGAATATAAGGAAAAAGCCGCTAAGCTGGAAGGCATTATCGGCATGATCCGCGCGAGATTTTAATACCACAGTCGGTGCTCATCGTGTCAGTGTGAGCATCCACGGGATAGATGAATAAGTTTCATGTAGATGGCGACTATTCCTTCACAAAGCCGCCGGCTTGGTGAGGGGTAGCGCCATTTATCATATGGATGGGTAAGTCAATCTGTATGGACAAAAGATGCAGAGTGTTTGCCTTGTAAGCCAGAGGAGGAATTATATATGAAATATATTGTGATGCTGGGAGACGGTATGTCAGATGAGCCTATTGAGAGCCTTGGCGGAAAGACACCGCTGGAATATGCCGAAACTCCAACTTTAGATGCATTGGCAAAGATGTCAGAGATCGGTTTGGTGCATACGATTCCGGAAGGCATGTCTCCGGGTTCCGATACTGCCAATCTGTCGGTAATCGGATATGATCCCAAAGAATATTACACCGGACGTTCACCGCTGGAGGCGTTGAGCATCGGTGTGGATATGGATGCTGAGGATGTGGCTTTGCGCTGCAACATCGTAACCCTGTCCGATGATGATCTGCCTTATGAAGAGAAGAGCATTATAGACCACAGTTCCTCGGAGATTAGCACGGAGGATGCGGAAGTTCTGTTGAAGGCAGTTACAGACCAGCTGGAAAGTGAGACCTATCACTTCTATCTGGGAACCAGCTACCGCCATTGTCTGATCTGGACAAAGGGACAGGTGGTTCCGCTGACACCTCCCCACGATGTACTGGGGCAGACCATCGGAGAATATCTGCCTGAGGATGAGATGCTGCTTCAGATGCAGAAGCGCAGTTATGAGATCTTAAAGGATCATCCGATCAATGTAGAGCGGAAGGCCAAAGGACTGAATCCGGCCAACAGCTTCTGGTTCTGGGGCGCCGGTACGAAGCCTGCTCTTTCTTCTTTTGAGGAGAAATACCATAAAAAAGGAGCGATGATCTCGGCAGTGGACTTGTTAAAGGGAATCGCAGTGGGTGCCGGAATGGACAATATTACGGTGGAAGGCGCCAATGGCGGACTTCATACCAATTATGAAGGAAAGGCACAGGCGGCTGTGGATGCTCTTTTGAAAGACGGATATGATTTTGTCTATATCCACCTTGAGGCTCCGGATGAGATGGGGCATCAGGGCAGTGTTGAGCGTAAGGTAGAGGCCATACATAGGATGGACACCAGGATTATAGACATGTTAAAGAAGCAGATGGATGAATCGGGGGAAGACTATCGTCTGTTGGTGCTTCCGGATCATCCCACACCCATTCGCTTGCGCACCCATGTATCTGATCCTGTTCCGTATCTGCTTTATGACAGCAGTGCTCCTCAGGAACATGGCTGGCATTATAATGAGGAAGAGGCCCAAAAGAGTGGGAATGTGGTAGCTAAGGGTCATGAATTGATGGGATATTTATTTTCGAGATAAAGAAAGATGACGTTATGGAAAATGCAATGATAAATCGAAAAGCTGTGGAACGAAAAACTTTTTATATGATTGGGTGGGTGGTACTGTGCTTTTTGCTTGCAGGAGTTGTATTCCTGCAAGTAGTACCCATAAGATTAGGTGGACCGGGGTGTGTGTTATTTCGCTTTGCCGGCGTATACTGCCCTGGCTGTGGGGGAACCCGGGCATTTTTTGCCTTTCTGATGGGACATCCACTGATTTCTCTGTATTTTCACCCACTGGTGCCCTATACCATGATTCTCTTTTTATGGTATATGACCAGTAATTCCATAGAATACCTGTCTAAGGGCAGGATGAAGATTGGGATTCGTTTTCACAATTGGTATTTATATGTAGCGCTGGCTATAATCATGATACATTGGATACGGATTAATGTCTTTTTGCTTATCTTTCATGTACCGTTAGGGTGATTTAGACGGGTTAGCAGCTTGCCGCCGATAACCCGTCTTTTGTTGTCACAATACTTCAATATTAAAATTTTCGCTTCCACATAGAAGGTGAAAATATTACTAAGAATGGAAAAAGTTCCAAGCGGCCAGCAAGCATATCGAAACAGAATACCAGCTTCGAAAATAATGAGAAGTCAGAAAAACTGCTGGTCGGTCCCACCTTCCCCACTCCCGGCCCCACGTTGTTGAGGCAGGTGAGAACAGAACTGAAGGTGGTACTAAAATCATAATTCTCTATAGATATCAGTAAGATAGAGGTGATGAAAATCATAATATATGCAATAAAATATACATAAACACCGTGAAGGATTTCATGATCGACTTTCTTCTTATCTAAGCGTACAATTCCTACAGACTGTGGATGAAGAATGTGCTTAATCTCCAGTGTGACTGTTTTCAGCAAGAGTGTTAATCGTGATACTTTAATTCCTCCACCTGTTGAACCGGCACAGGCTCCTATAAACATGACGGCAAACAGGATGCATTTAGAAAATTGGGGCCATAAATCAAAGTCTGCAGTTGCGTAACCAGTTGTAGTGATAAGCGAGGCCACCTGAAAGATGGCTGCTCGAAATGCCTTCAGCGGACTCTGATAGATACTTAATATATTAAGGGTTATGGCTACTGTTGCAAAGGCTATGATCCCCAGATAGGCTCGTAATTCCTCATTTTTAAAGGCAGCGGTGAATTTTTTTATTAGAAGCAAATAAAAAAGATTGAAGTTAATACCAAAGAGGATCATAAATACGGTAATAACGCCTTCAATATACGCGCTGTTATAATATGCGATACTTGCACTTTTATTGGAAAATCCTCCTGTTCCTGCAGTCCCGAACATATGGATTAGACTATCAAACAGGGGCATGCCACCAAACATCAATAAAATTGTCAATATAACAGATAATAGAATATACATGCCATATAAGATCTTTGCGGTTGATCGTACCTTAGGTACCAGTTTATCCACACTTGGTCCCGGAACCTCTGCTCTCATCAGATGTATGGAACGCTTATCCGTCAATGGAATGAAGGCCAGAACAAAAACTAAAACCCCCATTCCCCCAATCCAATGGGTAAAACTCCTCCAGAACAAGATCCCCTGGGGCAAATCTTCTATATTATTTAGGAGTGTAGAACCTGTGGTGGTAAAACCAGACGCAGTCTCAAATAAAGCATCGACATAATTAGGAATACTTCCACTTAATACAAATGGGATGGCACCAAATACTGACCACAGAATCCAGGCAAATGCAACGATAACCAATCCTTCCTTTGCATATAGCCCTGTACCCTCTATTTTCTTTCTTCCGGTTAATATGTAAATTATAAATAATATCATTGAGGTGGCAATAAAAGCCGTTGCACTTCTTTCACCATAAATCATTGATACAAGTGCAGGAATCAATAATAAAAGCCCTTCAATTCCAAGCATTTTCCCCAATATACATAGTATCATCTTTTTGTTCATGATGTTTTCCTATCCCTGTATTTTGAAAATATCTTTTAAGTCATTAACATGTTGGCAAGTTGTAACTACGATTACACTATCATTGACTTTTAAAATGTCATCTCCATCAGGAATAATGATTTTTCTATTCCTGACGATACAAACAATCAACAAATTCTCTTTTAACTCCATGTCCTTAATTGAGATGTCCGTATAAAAGGTCTTTTCTCTGATTATGAATTCAATTGCCTCTATCTGATTATTAATTAAACGGTATACCGTCTCGATGTTTGCACTTGCCAGGGAATTCTGCATCGCCCTTACATAGCCGACAATGGTATCTGCGGTTACGGTCTTAGGAGAGACGATTGTGTCAAGTCCCAGATTATCTACAATGTTGGTTAAGGCTTCACTATTGACCTTTGTAATAATCTTTGATACCTTTTTTGTCTTAGCATACATAGAAACGATAATATTCTCTTCATCGATTCCGGTCAGGGCTACAAAGGCATCTGCTCTGTCGATGCCCTCTTCTTCCAATAATTCATGGTCTGTTGCATCACCATGAATCACTGTCACTTGGGGAAGAAGCTCACATAACTCCAGACACCTGTCGTAATCACGTTCGATAATTTTTACTTCTATATGTAAGTTACTTAGTTTCTGCGCAAGATAAAAGGAGACTCGTCCACCGCCGCAGATTAATACAGTTTTGACTCTGTTTTTTAATTTACCTGTTACCTTGAAGAATTGCTCAATCCCCTTATGAGAGGATGCTATATTGATTTTATCCCCTTGCTGCAACACAAAACTTCCGCCAGGGATTATCACTTCCTGATTCCTTTGGACGGCACAGATAAGTACAGAGCTGGTGTATTTTCGTGATAATTCCTCAAGACTCAAACCAATAATAGGGCTTTGGTCGGTTAATTTAAATTCTACCAGCTCTACTTTGCCTTTTGCAAAGGTTTCTATCTTCGTCGCAGATGGGAAAATTAACACCCTCGATATTTCTTCTGCAACAGCAAGTTCTGGATTAACAGCCATACTTAATCTCAGATCATCTTTAATCAAGTACATCTGCTGATAATAAACAGGATTTCTAACTCTGGCGATGGTCTTCTTCGCCCCAAGTTTTTTCGCCAGAAGACAGCACATCATATTCATAGAGTCAGAGGAGGTACAGGCAATGGCAAGATCAGCTTCTTCTACTCCTGCATCTAACAGTACTTCGTGATTTGCTCCATCCCCTTCCATGCCGATGATATCCAGTTCATCTGTTGAGTTCTTCAGTTTTGCCGCTTTGTGGTCTATTAAAACAAGATCGTGTTCTTCCTCTGACAATTGTTTTGCTAATTTATGCCCGACTTTTCCATCTCCGATAATTATGATTTTCATGTATAGTAACCTATTAAAATCCTCTCATCATATATGTGGTTGTTAATTTGGTTCTATTCATAATAGCATATATCATATTTCGACACAATTGTAACTTTTTAGAAAATTTAATACAAATATAAAACAAGAGAAACATCCAAATAGATGGATGTTTCTCTTGTTTTATATTTCCTGTTTGAGTTCCCGATAAAAATTGGATAATGCCACTTCCTTATATGGATAAATCCAAAGTAATGGAATAAAGGATCCTAAATATCCCAGGCAATAGTATCCCAAAAAGCTCAGATAACTCAGATAAAAGTAGCGGCCCATATTCCCTCTCATCATACGTGCACTTTCTTTTAAGGCAGCTATGGATGAAAGTTCCTGATTATCTATCAGAAGATAGACGGACAGGGCGAATGGCATCATCAGCAAAGAGGCTATGAGGACACCAGCAGCTACAATCAATAAGATAACCGCTGTATAGCTAAATGCAAAAGCAACGATGTCCTCTGGTGTCGGACGAAAGACATTAAATTCTGTCACCAAGTTCGATAACCTATAATTAGAGTAAAAGAAAATAGGAAGGTAGGTGAATAGTCCATAGACAAGTCCCATAATAATTTCCACCACCAGAAAACGGTCTGGGTGATGAGTTAAGCCGTAAAACAGGTCGCCGATTCTGATTGGCTGGTGGCGGCTGATAGACAGGGCGGTTTTTCTTAGACCGACCTTTATTAAATTCGTAAGTACGCCAAATAAAAAGGAGATGATAAGTCCTGTAATAGCTATTAACTCGGAATTAGAAATCAATAGATACCAGTATAGAAACAAATTGATTACCACACTTATCAATGTATAGATTAGATAAGAGCCAATATACGTACCATAATTTCCAATCAAAGCCTCACGGGCTTCTGTCTTGAATTCTTTTGATGATCGTTTCATATGTGTTTACTCCATCTTTTTTGTAGTTTATGAGAATTCTCTGAAAAAATCTTCCAGCTCATCATAATCGTCAATATTGTATTCATATCCATAATCATAGCCATAATCAGATAAGGCGTCCCAATCCATGTGACTCAAGACCTGATTGAAATAAAGAATTGACATAATTGTGGTTATGATTCCGAGGATGATTCCGCCTACAGAAAGACCCAGGCCTATCTTTGCGGAGTTATTCATCTCACCTTTGCCTCTTGATAGGATGGCGAGAACCAGGCCGATACCGGCCAGCGGAAAACCAAGGCCACAACAAGCAAATACGATGGAGCAGATTCCCAATACCAGAGAGGCTGTTGCCATGCCTGGGGAACCTGGTTCCTGATAACGCCTGTCGGAACCGTTATAATTGTAATTGTTTGGACTACCATCATAATGGTACTGGTTATTCTGTGGGTTATCCTGTTGATAGCCATTGTTTCCATATGGCCCGGGCATATTACTATTGGGCGAGTTACCATACTGTCCGTATTCGTACTGCCCAGAGTCAGTGCTGTTGTTTTCGTCTTGAACATGATTCGTGGAATCATGATTGTCTGCGGATTGATTATCAGAATTATTCTTATCTTGCCAACTATAATCACTCATAGCGTTTCCTCCTGTTAAATTAACATGGCATTATTGTACCATGCGAATAATACATAGGCAAGAGTTAATGTACTTTAATAGTAGAGCTAAGTATTTTTTTGTATGTTCAGGGAGGCATTTTCAATCCTGAACTACGCAATAAAATCCAAATATTCACAGGAATAACTATTTTAAACCAGGCCGTCATTCTCTATAATGAAGGTAGAATAAGTGCCGTGATTTTTAGGAGACGGTAAATGACGGAATTGAGATGTTCCGTTAGGTATGGGAGGAGGCTTTTACGTATGCAGTATGGATTTTTTGATGAAGAAAATAGAGAATATGTCATTGAACGGGTGGATGTTCCCACTTCCTGGACCAATTATCTGGGGGTGGAGCAGTCCTGTGCCGTAGTAAATCAGACGGCCGGGGGATACCTGTTTCATAAATCACCGGAATACCACAGGATGACCAGATTCAGGGGCAATGCGGTTCCCATGGACCGCCCGGGATTTGATGTCTATCTCAGGGATGGGGAAACCGGTGATTATTGGAGTGCCACCTGGCAGCCTGTGGGGAAGCCCTTGGATGAAGCGGATTATAGTTGCCGCCATGGACTTTCTTATAGTAAATACTTCAGCAGTTATTCGGAGATAGAGACTAAGATGAGATTGTCCATTCCTCTGGGCGAGGATGTGATGCTGTGGGATGTATCCGTTAAAAACACGGGTACACGGGACAGGAAACTGCAGGTGTTCTCATTTTGTGAATTTTCTTTTCATGCTATCGCAAGTGATAATCAGAACTTTCAGATGAGCATGTACTGTGCCGGGGCAGATTACAAGGATGGCGTGATTGAGCAGCGATTGTTTTATGAGCCAGGGAAGGAGCAGTTTTTTACATCCTCTTTCCAACCAGATGGGTATGATACCCTTCGGGATGGTTTTTTAGGACTTTATCATACGGAACAGAATCCGAAGGCAGTGATTGATGGTTCCTGTACCGGTTCGGTGGAAGAAGGAAATAACCACTGTGGAAGCCTGCAAAAAGATCTGGAGTTAAAGGCGGGAGAAAGCATCCGCATGATATTCATGCTGGGGGTTGGAAATCGTCAGGAAGGCATAAGAATCCGGGAAAAATATACGAATCTGGATCAGGTGGATCAGGCCTATGATGAGTTGAAAGCTTACTGGGATGAGAAGTTGAACTGCCTGCAGATCCAGACGCCGGATCAGGGAATGAACGTCCTGATCAATACCTGGACCTTGTACCAGGCAGAGATCAACGTGATGTTCTCCAGATTTGCCTCCTTCATTGAGGTGGGAGGAAGAACAGGACTTGGATATAGAGATACGGCTCAGGATGCCATGTCAGTGCCTCATTCCAATCCGGACAAATGCAGGGAGCGGATTTTACAGCTGCTCCGCGCACTGACCAAGGAAGGATATGGACTGCATCTTTTCGAGCCGGAATGGTTTGACCCCGATGCTAAGCCGGAGTATGCAGATTCCCCAACGGTTGTTCCCACAGCTGAAAAGGATCGGGTACATGGAATCGATCATGCCTGCTCAGACGATGCACTGTGGCTGGTTCCCGCCATTGTGGAATACGTGAAAGAAACGGGCGATACCGATTTCCTGAAGACGAAGGTGACTTATGCGGATGGTGGAGAGGACTCTGTCTATGAGCATATGAAACGGATTCTGAACTTCTCCTTTGAGCAGGTGGGGCAAAGCGGCATCTGTAAAGGACTGAGGGCCGACTGGAATGACTGCCTGAACCTTGGCGGCGGTGAAAGTGCTCTGGTTACCTTCCTGCACTATTGGGCCATATCCAATTTCCTGGAACTGGCCAGATATCTGGAGGAGAAAGGTGAAGAGATTAAAGAGGATGTGGAAACCTATACCAATATGGGTGCTCAGGTGAAAAAGGCCAGCGGTCAGCTCTGGGACAAGGAATGGTATATCCGCGGAATCACGAAGAATGGCAAGCCTATTGGCACGATGGAGGATGAGGAGGGCAAGGTGCATCTGGAGTCCAATGCCTGGGCCGTATTGTCAGGAGCGGCCGATGTTGAAAAGGGCATGAAAGCCATGGACAGCGTGGAAAAATGGCTGTACACCCCCTATGGGTTACAGTTGAATGCGCCTGCATATACGAAGCGAAATGACGACATCGGATTTGTTACCCGTGTATGCCCCGGACTTAAGGAGAATGCTTCGGTTTTCAGCCATCCCAATCCATGGGCCTGGGCGGCTGAATGTGTGCTGGGACGAGGGGATAAGGCGGTGAAGTTCTACGATGCGCTCTGCCCTTATTACCAGAATGACAAGATAGAGATCCGGGAAGCGGAGCCATATTCTTACTGTCAGTTTATCATGGGACCAGATCACGGTTCCTTTGGAAGGGCACGTCACCCATTTATGACCGGAAGCGGAGGTTGGGCATATTTTGCCGCTACCCGCTATATACTGGGCATCCGGCCGGATATGGATCAACTGGTGATCAACCCATGTATTCCGGGAGAGTGGAAGGAGTTTACGGTTAACCGCCGATGGAGAGGTGCAGAATACCAGATCCGGGTGGAGAATCCCAAGGGAGTGATGAAAGGTGTGGACTCCATACTTCTGAATGGGGAAAGCGTAACTAAGATACCACCCATGGAACCAGGTACGATTCATCAGGTAATTGTCCGCATGGGAAACTAGAAAAAGATAACAGCATATGTACCTGATGTGTGATAGGGAGGAATTATAATGATTAAATTTGGAACTGGCGGTTGGCGCGCGGTAATCGGAGATGGGTTTACGAAGGAGAATATACAGATTCTGGCAAGGGCTCTCTCTGATAAGATGAAGGTAGAGGGGGTTCAGGAGGAAGGAATTGTCTTGGGATATGACAGACGCTTCCTGTCCAAGGAAGCCATGCAGTGGGCCGGGCAGGTATTTGCGGCTCAGGGCATCAAGGCCACATTAATCAATAAATCAGCTCCCACACCTCTGGTGATGTTTTATGTGATGAAGCATAAACTTCATTACGGGATGATGATTACGGCCAGCCATAATCCTGCCATCTACAATGGAATTAAGATATTCACTTACGGCGGCCGGGACGCGGATGAGCAGCAGACGATGGAGATTGAGACTTATATTGGTGATGTGACGGATATCCCCGTGGAAGAGATGGAGTATGAAAAGGCCAAAGCAGCGGGGCTGATTGAGGAAATTTATCCATTGAATGAGTATCTGGACAACATCATTTCCGCAGTGGATATGGAGGCAATCAGGGAACGGAATCTTCGAATTGCCCTGGATCCCATGTATGGAGTCAGTGAGACATCCCTGAAGACCATACTGATGACGGCCAGATGTGATGTGGCCACAATCAATGGACGCCACGATACCCTGTTCGGCGGAAAACTTCCGGCACCCAATGCCGATACCTTGCGGAGCCTGCAGCTCTATGTACAGGAACATCACTGCGATATCGGTCTGGCAACGGATGGGGATGCGGACAGAATCGGTGTTATCGACGATGAGGGAAGATTCCTGCATCCCAATGATATCATGGTACTTCTTTACTTCTATCTGGTGAGATACAAAGGTTGGAAGGGCCCTGTGGTCCGGAATATCTGTACTACTCATATGCTGGATCGGGAAGCCAAAGCATTCGGCGAAGAATGTTATGAGGTTCCTGTAGGATTCAAGCATATCTCGGCCAAGATGCAGGCTACCGATGCCGTTATCGGCGGGGAGTCCTCCGGCGGACTGACAGTGCGCGGACATATCCACGGCAAGGACGGAATCTATGCAGCCATTTTATTGGTGGAGATGATATCCATCACCGGAAAGAAACTTTCTGAAATCTATCGGGATGTGGAAAAGGAATTTGGAGAAATCCATATGGAAGAACGTTCCTATAAATTCAGCGCTGAAAAGAAGGATTATATCCATAAGATTCTTCTGGAAGACAAGGATTTGCCCGAACTACCATATGCCATAGACCACGTATCCTATCTGGACGGATGTAAGGTCTACTTTCAAAACGGCGGATGGCTCAGTGCCCGATTCTCTGGTACAGAGCCCTTGATGCGTATCTTCTGTGAGATGGATCGGTTAGAGGATGCGAAGAGAGTGTGCCAGGTTTTTGAGAGTTTTTTACACTTGTAAGATCTGAGTAAAGCAACTATAATTAAGAGAGAAATCAAAACCTGCATTTGTGGATTGGGAGACGACGCAAGTCTCCCAATCCATAATCTATGGACTTATAAAGCCTGGCGGGGCTAAATACACTGCCAAAAACAAGCATGATACGATGCAAAAGCAGGGATAATTATGGGTATGATTCAAAAAACAAAAAATAAAAAAACAGGGGTGAAACGTCCCTTAAAATGGAACATGATTGGTATGTTGGTGCTCGTATGGCTTCTGCCTCTGGCACTGGCTTCCTCTGTCATGTTCTTTTTTGGTTCCGACAAATTAAAAGCCCACCTGGAAGAGAACATTACGATCTCGGCTGAAAAGGCTGTGGAGATCTGTGAGATGAATTTCTCCGACGCGGTGGGAGCATCGAGGAATGCCTCCTATCTGAATGTAATTCGTAAAGGCTATTATTCTTATCAGGATGGTTCGGATAATCAAGGGCAGAAAAAACGACAGCTTTACAACACGGTCACTAATTTCTTAAATGATCAATACCGTTACAACACTTCGTTCCTGACCACGATGTTGTATTTCACTTCGGATCCGGATACTATCTACTATACCTACAGCAATATCAAGAGCGGAACCTTTGACAGGGTACGATATTTTGAAACAGCAGCTTTGAATCAAGTTGAAGAAGGGGCTAAAGACCTGGACACAGATATTCTCTTTCTGAATGTGGGCGGGAATCTCTATATGGTACGTAATATGATGACCTCTGGATTTAAGCCATTCGCTGTCCTCACCATGGAACTGGATAAGTCAGCAGTGTTCAAAAGTCTGGAAGGTATCATCGGCTATCAGGGCTATGAAATCTATATAGACGGCCTCCCGATCGCCGATACAAACATATCTGAGCCCGGAAGCATCCGTGCCCTCTACAACCAGGAGAACACAGGGGGCAGCCGGATCTATAACTTCGGCAAGGATAATAGCTATGTCTATGACAAAATCCGCTTTGAAGGCCACGATATGGAATTCCTGATTTCCCTGGAATCCAAATCTATTATGAGCGAACAAAGTTTCACTTACGTCATAGGAATATTCCTGGCATCCATGATTCCATTGATTCTTCTGGTGCTCTGGTTCTTCCATAAAGAAGTCACCAAACCTGTTACCAAACTGGTGGATGCAGCCAAAGAAATCGAAGGAGGAAACCTGGGATATGCCATGCCTCAGATTGGAAACAGCCAGGAACTGACCTACCTGGGCGAAGCATTCAACCAGATGTCCGCCGAACTAAAACACCAGTTTGACACCATATACTCCGAGGAACTGGCCTTAAGAGACGCCAAAATCAAGGCTCTCCAGTCCCAGATCAATCCCCATTTCCTCAACAACACCCTGGAAATCATCAACTGGGAAGCCCGAATAAAGGGAAACTACAAAGTCAGTGGAATGATCGAGGCTCTGTCCACCATGCTCGAAGCCACCCTGAACCGAAAGAAAAACGCCTATATTTCCCTGGCCGAAGAACTCAGCTACATGGAGGCATATCTCTACATCGTAGCCCGTCGCTTCGAAGACAAACTGGAAATCCACAAAGACATCGACGATACTCTGCTATCCGTCAAAGTCCCACGCCTAATCATCCAACCCATTGTGGAAAATGCAGTAGAACATGGGTTAGACGACCAAAACCGAATCATCATCTATATAACCATAAAAAGACAAGATGAAAACAACCTTCTGATCGAAATCAAAAACCACGGAATCCTCTCCCCCAAGGACCAAGAAAAAATCAAACACCTGCTGGGCGGCGAAGTCGAACAAGGGGAACACTCACTTAACCTGGGAATCCGCAACGTGGATCAAAGACTAAAAATCATCTACGGCGCCCCCTGTGGTCTGACAATCCACAACGACACCGAAGGTTACACCGTAAGCACACTAACCCTCCTCCAACAAACCCCGGAGGAAGAAATATAGGCTACAATATCACAGCAACCCTGAAAGAAATCATGCTTTGCAGTGAACTGCTCTCTGGCGTTAGATTTTGGTCTAACCCCAGGGGCAGTTCACTGCATTTTGATTTTCATCCGGGGCTGCTTTTTATATAATTATTTCTATACGCTTTCTAGTTTTCGGCACAAGAAAAAAGGCTTCTCTGTTTTGAAGTGTTTTTACACTTAAGCCACTTTCTGCTCAGTTTTTTCTTTTTATTTTTAAAATTCCCATGTATGAAACTGTGATATTTATTACTTCAAGCCAATATTAACTTTAATTCAATATTATTTTTTTGAAATTTCTTGGATAAATCTTGATATTTATCCTATAAGATAAACCTAAGTTAGACAACAGAAAAAATAAGTATCCAAGTGGAGAAAGGTTTGTATTAATATGAAAAATAATGAGATGAACGTTAATAAAAGCAAAGTCCAAACAATTTTATTAGAGACGAAAGGGCTGACTAAACAATATAAAAAAGAAGTTACCGTAAATCACTTGAATTTAAAAATTCGCAAAAACACAATTTACGGATTGTTAGGGCCAAACGGCGCCGGTAAATCCACTACGCTTAAGATGATAACCGGGCTGGCCCGTCAGACTGAAGGCGAGATTATGTTTGAGGGCAGACCAATCAGGCGAAGTGATTTATCGGAGATTGGCTTTTTGATTGAAAATGCACCAATCTATGGGAATCTTACAGCCAGAGAGAATTTAAAGGTACACACAACAATATTGGGACTTCCGGATAAGCGAATTACTGAAGTTCTGGAAATCGTGGATTTGGTGGGAACCGGGAAAAAGAAAGCGGGAAAGTTTTCCATGGGGATGAAACAGCGGTTAGGAATCGCCATCGCAATTCTGAACAATCCAAAACTGCTGATCTTAGATGAGCCGACCAATGGCCTGGACCCAATCGGCATTCAGGAGTTAAGGGAATTGATTTGTTCTTTTCCAGCCAGAGGGATGACGGTTATCTTATCCAGCCATATCCTCTCTGAGATAGAACAGATTGTGGATGACATAGGAATTATGAGCCATGGAATATTGGGATATGAAAGCTCCATGGATGAAATAGATAATTTGGAAACATTATTTACCCAAGTAGTAATGGATAATCGTGCGAAAACAGGCAGAGATTAGAAGGGAGAGGAGAGACTATGCAAACATATTTAAAAGCGGAATTATTAAAGACAAAAAGCACCATGGTTCAGAAAATTATTATACTGGTTCCTTTCCTTTGCATCATTACAGCAGTTGGATTTTGCTTTATGGGTGATGAACAAACATTTCTGTTAGGAGGAGTAACGGCCATCAATCATTGGGGGCTTCTATGGCTGCCGGCGGTGGCGGCATTAATTATCGGAGTGTTACAGGCGCATGAGAAAAAATCTACCGATTATAAGATGATCTATGGTACCTTTATCGATTTGAGAAAGGTTTGGATTGCGAAGTGTATTGTTGTTATGTGGTATCTTGTTCTGGCTACGTTGATATTTTGGGTCATGCTTATTGGGATTCAGATAGCTTTATTAGGCAACTTTACAGTCGGTGGAACAATTAAAAATTTACTGGCACTGATGCTTAGCCTTGTTGCTATCTTATGGCAGATTCCAGTATATTATATAATTGCCAGAAAAATTCCACAATTTCTTTTATTAATGATCAGCGTTGGAATCGCTTTAACGATAGCTCCTGATATGGTTGTGAAATCGTTTTGGTGGGCAGTTCCATTTACCTGGGTGCTTAGAGTACAAAGCCCGTTCAATGGATTACATCCTAATGGAGTACCGCTGCAGGAGGGCGACTGGTTTTTATCTTATGCGGGATTTCCCGTTGTCATAGCAGGAAGCATTGTCTTATTCGTACTCTCTATGTACATCACTACATGGATATTTAATAGAAAGAGGTCATTCGATGAAAACATTATTTAGATATTATCGGGCAGAATTTTATAAGTCGAGAAACAGTATATTAATGCCTCTGCATCTGATTCTTCCAATCTTATTATGTATTGCCTTTGGACTACTGTTCTATGGGAGAAGAAGCCAGATCAGTGAAGTCTACATAGGGATGGCGTTTTTTGAGGTAATGGCGCTGGCATTTCCTTTCATAGTGGCCATAGTCAGCGGCATTGTCGTAAAGAGAGAGGAAGATACCAGTCAGTTTCAGAACATGAGAAAGGGAGCATCACCGGTTAAGGCGTTTGGAGCACAGCTATTGATGCTGCTAACCATTGGATTAGGTGCTATTATCATTGGCATGGCAGGACTTACAGGTATTACAAAATTCATATTCCATAAGCCTGTATTGCAGTTTTCATCCTTATGTATAGCCGGTTTCATCCTCTGGGCCAGCATGATTGCACTGTACACCATTCACTTATTAATCGGAACCATGTATGGGTTTGGCATCAGTGCGGTTTTAGGAATGATGGGAACCATTATTTCGGCGATGGGAATTACATCTCTGGGCGATAAAATATGGTATTATATGCCTCCCTGCTGGGGGCTTCGCCTGATGAAACTATTTTTTGTATCCTTACATGACAATAAGATGGACAATTGGGTGTTGCAGGAATATAAGGCAGTGTTTCCGGTTGTGGTGATTATGACACTTATATGCCTGGTAGTATTTTTTCTCTGGGGCAGCAGATGGCAGGGAAGAAATACCCAGGAGTAGTCTTTAAAAGATTTATATGGTAAAATAAATCGAAATATAAGATAAAATATAGGATAGAGGAAATTCGGTATGGCTAAAATTTTAGCAGTAGATGATGAGATAAGAATATTACGGTTGATTAAAAATGCCCTGAAACTTAATGGACACGAGGTGACATTGATAGACACCCCCGGTTCTTTACCGATATCGGCTTTCTCCGGCTATGATTTGATCCTTCTCGATGTCATGATGCCTGATATCAATGGCTTTGATTTGTTGGAAAAGATCAGAGATAGTCAATCGTGCCCGATTCTTTTTTTAACAGCTAAAACAGGGGAAGACAATCTGGTGCGGGGCTTAATGCAGGGAGCGGATGATTATATCAATAAGCCTTTTGGTGTAAAGGAGTTAAATGCCAGAGTCGAGGCTCACCTGCGCCGCGAATCCCGTAAAGAGAAAACGAAGCAATTAAGGTACGGTTCCATTATAGTTGATATGGATAAGAGGCAGATACAAGTGGAGGGTCAAATAGTAGAGTTGACCAAAAGCCAATATAATATCTGTGAATTTCTGGCCAGAAACAGCGGGAAAGTCTTTACCAAGGAGCAAATATACGAAGAGGTATATTCCATTGACAGCGATTCATTAATCAGTACTGTTACAGAGCATATTCGCGTTGCCCGGAAAAAATTAAAAGAAATGGGCTGCGAGCCGATAGAGACGGTATGGGGAGTGGGGTATATGTGGAAATGAGAAAAACATCACTGTCTAAATTTTTTATCATATATACGATTAAGGTTATCCTAATCCCAGTCGGTATTCTAATTGCATTTTGGATCCTGTTAAGTGTGGGATTTATGACAGAAGTGATCAGGCCTGCGAACTATGAACAAAGCTTGGTGGAACAAGTTGCACCTGTACTGGAAGCGGCTGAGGAAATCACCTCCGATATGATTCCATTCCCGTTGGAGTACGCCTTATTCGATAATGACAACCACCAAATAGTGGACGATGGTAATATGAAAGCCTCATCGTTGGAGGAGGCATTGGGATATCTGAACTATAATACCCACCCATCCGGGTTGGATAATCCCACATTTAGAATTATTCAGGGGAAGCATCTGATCTGCATCCTTCGTTACAGCATCACGCCTAAGTTCACTTC
>DVNN01000163.1 GCA_018714325.1 Candidatus Pelethocola excrementipullorum | reverse complement strand
GAAAAAAAGAAGAGAAGAAAAGAAAAAAAGATAGTAAAACTCACACAACAAATAGAAGAAGTACAGATGAGAAACAGGAAAAATGAATATTATTTATTAAATAATTCCATAATTCAAGGGGCTGAAACCTTTTGGATCTAAATATAAGGGCCGCCGCACCTCAAGGTGCGGCGGCCCACAATGTTATCAGAAGTAATTAGCAGCCAAAGCCGTTTCCGCAGCAGCACAGTAATAAGATGATTATCAGGCAGCTGTTATTTCCGAAACCATTGTTACATCCGTTATTACATCCATTGTTGCATCCGCCGAAGCCGTTTCCGCAGCAGCAAAGAAGAATGATGATTAAGATGATATCGCTGCATCCATTGTTGTTTCCAAAGATTCCGCATCTGTTATCACAGTCGCAATCATGTCTGTCACAACCACATCTGTTATCACAGTCGTTATCGCATCCACATCCAGTAGCACTTAAATCACTCATGTTAAATCCTCCAGAGATAATTTTATTTACACTTTAGGTTATGAGCATGGTGACATTAAGGTTACAAAATTTATGTTTTTTCTGTGATACCGCTAAAAATACGGCTTTTTTGATTATTCCAGCAGATTACGGATCTCTTGGTCAGGCACTTCCATAGGATATTGATTGTTGAAACAAGCCTTACAGATTGGCAGATCGCCGACCATCCCCTGTAATTCTTCAATCGGCATATACCCCAGAGAATCGGCGCCAATCATCTGGCGGATCTGTTCCTCGGAATGAGAGGAGGCGATTAGCTGCTGGTTGGAGGGCACATCCGTGCCGAAATAGCAGGGGTATAAAAATGGAGGAGAACTGACTCTGACATGCACCTTTAGAGCCCCGGCCTGCTTCATCATCTTGATAATGTTCGCAATGGTAGTCCCTCTTACGATGGAGTCATCAACCAGTACAATCCTTTTTCCCTTCACAACTGAATCCAACACGCTTAACTTGATCTTTACGCTGGATTCCCTGTCTTTTTGGGTGGTCTTAATAAAGGTTCTTCCCACATAACTGTTTTTATGAAAGGCGAAGCCAAATGGGATACCAGAGGCTTCGGAATATCCTTTTGCGGCGGTAAGCCCGGAATCAGGTACGCCTACAACCAGATCGGCGTCCACAGGATAAGAGTTGGCGAGAGAAGCGCCTGCACGGATACGGGATTCATACACGCTGATATTGTCGATCGTGCTGTCCAGCCTTGCGAAATAGATGTATTCGAAGATACAGTGGGCCTGTTTAGCTTTTTGTCTTATAAAAGAGGAATGAATATTTCCATCTTTATCGATGGTAACAATCTCTCCTGGCTCCACATCGCGGATGATTTCGGCGCCCAGAGAGGTGATGGCACAGCTTTCGGAGGTTATGATATAGGTATTCTCCATTTTCCCGATACATAGTGGTTTCAAACCGTAGGGATCCCGAACACCAATTAGTTTTCGAGGACTCATCACAACCAGGCCATAGGCGCCCTGAATCTTTTCCGTTGCCCGAAGAATGGCATCCTCCACCGTTTTACAACGGACGCGTTCTTTTGCGATTGCATAAGCGATGACCTCAGAGTCTATGGATGTATGAAAGATGGAACCCTCGTTTTCCATCTGTTCCCGAAGTTCATAGGCATTGATCAGATTGCCGTTATGAGCCAATGCCAGGGAACCTTTGATATAATTTAACACCAGGGGCTGGGCATTCTCCACGGTGGTGGAACCACTGGTAGCGTAGCGCACATGGCCAACACCGATATTTCCCTTTAGTTCTTCCAGTTTAGACTCCCGGAATACTTCGTTGACCAAACCCAGGCCTTTATGGGAGTGAACACGTCCTTTTGGCCCTTGGGTATCAGAGACTGCGATTCCGCAGGATTCCTGACCTCTATGCTGCAGTGCGGAGAGACCAAAATAGATGGAGGTGCTGATATCACCACCGTCCAGATCATAGATTCCAAATACACCGCACTCCTCTTTCAGACCACTTGAAAGTATCTTGGTATTTTCCATTATTTTACTCCCTTTTGATTTATTAGATATACGGATAAATGACGAATTATTAATTAACTGTGCTTATATAACGTGAAGTAAAAAAGACACTTCGAGCTATACTCAAAGCGCCTTTGCTTATAAAATAAATTATACAGAAAATATGCGGCTTGTCAATATAAAGTTAGGTTTTATATGAGAAACCATGACCCGACAGATAGATGATGCTTCAAAAAGAAAATATTGGAAAAATCTAGTAATTGTCTTGATTCCAAATTAATCCACCACATGTTGTTGTTTGCCCATGGAAAAAATAATTTGTAATTTTAGAAAAAATAGTTTGTAATTTCATCGCAGTTGGGTATATAATTGATTCCGTATTTTTTTATTTGTGAAAATTAATTGGGTACTTGGAACTGAATAACAATCAGAAAAAATCAGGAGGGCAATTATGGCAGTCAAATACGTATTCGTAACAGGCGGTGTGGTATCCGGTCTTGGAAAAGGAATTACTGCAGCTTCACTGGGGAGATTATTAAAGGCTAGAGGGTATAAGGTGACGATGCAAAAATTCGATCCCTATATAAATATTGATCCGGGTACCATGAACCCAATACAGCATGGAGAAGTTTTTGTAACGGATGATGGAACAGAGACCGATTTGGATCTTGGACATTATGAACGTTTCATCGATGAAAGTTTGGACAAGAACTCCAATGTAACCACCGGAAAGATTTATTGGAGCGTGCTGCAGAAAGAACGCCGGGGAGATTTTGGCGGCGGTACTGTTCAGGTTATCCCTCATATAACCAACGAGATAAAGAGTCGTTTTTATCGTAGCAAGGACATGGATGAAGACAGGATTGCCATCATAGAGGTGGGGGGAACCGTAGGAGATATTGAAAGCCAGCCTTTTCTGGAATCCATCCGCCAGTTCCAGCACGATGTGGGACGTGAGAATGCCATATTGATTCATGTTACCTTAATTCCCTATCTGAAGGCTTCGGGAGAAATGAAGACGAAACCAACCCAGGCCAGCGTCAAAGAATTACAGGGAATGGGCATCCGGCCCGATGTTCTGGTCTGCCGTTCGGAACTTCCTCTTTCTCAGGATCTTAAGGATAAAATCGCCCTGTTCTGTAATGTGCCAAGCACCCATGTACTGCAGAACCTGGATGTGGAATATCTGTATGAGGCACCTCTTGCCATGGAAAAGGAGAACCTTGCCCAGGTGGTCTGTGAATGTCTGGAACTTCCCTGCCCGGATCCGGATCTAACCGACTGGACGGAGATGGTGGAGGCTCTGCGTAATCCAGACAAGGAGGTAACCATCGCTCTGGTGGGAAAATACATTCAGTTGCATGATGCTTACCTTTCTGTGGCGGAAGCATTGAAGCATGGCGGCATCGCTGCTCATGCCAATGTGAAGATCCGTTGGGTGGACTCCGAACTGGTGACCAATGAGCAGGTAGAGGAGCTTCTGGGAGATGTGGATGGTATTCTGGTACCGGGTGGATTTGGTGACCGGGGGATTGAAGGCAAGCTGATTGCCATCGAATATGCCAGAATCCATAAGGTTCCATTCCTGGGCATCTGTCTGGGCATGCAGTTGTCCATCGTGGAATTCGCAAGAAATGTGGTGGGTTATCATGATGCCCACAGCATTGAGCTGAATCCGGATACCATGCATCCGGTGATTTCCTTGATGCCTGAGCAGGATGGTATCGTGGATATCGGCGGCACATTAAGGTTAGGTGCTTATCCATGTGTACTGAAAGAAGGTACGAAAGCATATGAATTGTATCAGGCAAATGAGATTGAGGAGCGCCATAGACATCGTTATGAGGTGAATAATGATTATCGAAAAGGGCTGCAGGATAATGGCATGGTGTTGTCGGGCGTATCACCCGACGGCAGAATAGTGGAGATGGTTGAAATTCCAAATCATCCATTCTTCATAGGCACTCAGGGACACCCGGAATTAAAGAGCCGTCCAAACAGGCCCCATCCTTTATTCAAAGGTCTGATTGCAGCAGCAGCTCAATACAAATCAAAATAAAATAATGAAATATCGACAATAAACATTATTATATTTTGCTAAACCAAATGATATATTTAAAAATATAGAAAAAGGGCTTTACAAATTTAGTTTTTTGTTATATAGTAATTTCAAAATTAAGGTGTACTTTGATAGCACCGTAAGATTTTACCTCCAAGGATGGCTAACTGCCAATCGTGCAGGTGCCACCTTTATAGGGGCCGATACACAACAACTATAGCTTCATGTGAATCAGCCCCTGCTTCTTACGAGAATGACAGAGAAACGCCAGGTAGAATAAAATTAGAAAGAAGGTTTTTCGTATGACACAGGAATTCACATGTGCCCGAGACCAAAAACTGCCCGGTTTATACAGGCCCCAGTTTGAACATGATAACTGCGGTATCGGTGCAGTGGTAAATATCAAGGGACTTAAAACCCACGAGACGGTTGAAAACGCTTTAAAAATAGTAGAAAATCTAGAACATAGAGCCGGCAAAGACGCCGAGGGAAAAACAGGTGATGGAGTAGGAATTTTGTTGCAGATATCGCACAAATTCTTTCAGAAAACCTGTGAACCCCTCGGTATTTTTTTAGGCGGAGAGCGGGAATACGGCGTGGGTATGTTCTTCTTTCCGAGGCAGGAGATGAAGCGGAACCAGGCAAAAAAGATGTTTGAGGTCATAGTGGAAAAAGAAGGCCTTGAACTTCTGGGATGGAGAAGTGTTCCCATCGCTCCCAAAGTGTTGGGGGCTAAGGCCAGAGAATGCATGCCATGTATTGAACAGGCATTTATCAAAAAGCCGAAAGATGTGGCCAAGGGACTGGAATTTGACCGGAAACTCTATGTGGTACGACGGGTGTTCGAACAGAGCAATGACAATTCCTATGTGGTTTCCCTGTCCAGCCGTACCATCGTGTATAAGGGGATGTTTCTGGTGGGACAGCTACGCACCTTCTTCCATGATCTTCAGGATAATGATTATGAATCTGCCATTGCCATTGTGCATTCCAGATTCTCGACGAATACAAATCCAAGCTGGGAGCGTGCTCATCCCAACCGGCTGATCATACATAACGGAGAAATCAATACAATACGAGGGAATGCCGATAAGATGCTGGCTCGCGAGGAAACCATGGATTCCGACAATCTAAAAGATGAGATGGATAAGGTGCTTCCGGTTATCAATGCGCAAGGATCCGACTCGGCGATGCTGGATAATACACTGGAATTTCTGGTGATGAGTGGTATGGATTTGGCGTTGGCAGTGATGATCGCCATTCCGGAACCATGGGCCAACAACAATACCATTTCCATGGAAAAACGGGATTTTTATCAGTACTACGCAACCATGATGGAACCCTGGGATGGCCCGGCAGCTATCGTGTTTACTGACGGGGATCAGGTTGGTGCGGTTTTGGATCGAAATGGACTTCGGCCATCCAGATATTACATCACCGAGGATGATAACCTTATTCTGGCCTCGGAAGTAGGAGTTCTTCCTATTCCCACCGATAAAATCATCAAGAAAGAACGACTTCATCCGGGCAAGATGCTTCTGGTGGATACGTTACAACAAAGGGTGATTCATGACGATGAACTGAAAGAATCCTATGCTCACAAGCAGCCTTATGGCGAATGGCTGGACAGCAGTCTGGTGCAGCTAAAGGATTTGAAGATACCGAATCATCGTGTTCAAGGCTATACCAGTGAAGAACGTTGTCGTCTCCAAAAAGCCTTTGGCTACAGCTACGAAGAGTATCGGACTGCCATACGTAACATGGCAATCAGCGGTTCCGAGGGAATTGCCGCCATGGGTGTGGATACGCCTCTTCCGGTACTTTCTAAGGAGCATCAGCCTTTATTTCATTATTTTAAACAGCTGTTTGCACAGGTTACCAATCCGCCCATTGACTGTATACGTGAAGAAATTGTTACTTCCACCGCAGTATATCTGGGAAAAGACGGGAATCTGTTAAAGGAACGGCCTGAAAACTGTAAAGTCTTGAAGATAAACAATCCGATATTGACCAATACGGATATGCTGAAAATAAAGAATATGAAGGTGGAGGGCTTCAAGGTTGTTGAAGTACCAATCACATATTATAAGAGCACGCCGATGGACCGGGCAATCGAACATCTCTTTGTGGAAGTGGATAAGGCATACCGACAGGGAGCCAATATTCTGGTGCTTTCAGACCGTGGTGTGGATGAGAATCATGTGGCACTTCCTTCTCTGCTTGCCGTATCGGCAGTCCATCAACATCTGGTGCGAACCAAGAAGAGAACGGCACTGGGAATTATCCTGGAGTCTGGTGAGCCCAGAGAAGTTCATCATTTTGCAACCTTGTTAGGCTATGGAGCCAGCGCCGTCAATCCTTATCTGGCCCTGGATACCATTCATGGACTGATTGACAACGGTATGCTAGACAAGGATTACTATGCTGCGGTGGATGATTATAATCGGGCGGTATTAAGTGGTATTGTAAAAATAGCTTCCAAGATGGGAATCTCAACCCTCCAATCTTATCAGGGATCCCAGATATTTGAGGCCATCGGCATTTCCAAAGAGGTGATTGATAAGTATTTTACTAATACCGTGAGCAGGGTAGGCGGTATCACCCTGGATGATATTGCAAAAGACGTGGATGCCAGACATTCTGAGGCATTTGACCCTCTGGGGCTGGATACGGATCTGACGCTGGACAGCATAGGACGGCATAAGAGCAGAAGTCAGGGCGAGGAGCATCGGTACAATCCAGAAACCATCCATCTGTTACAAGAGGCCACAAAACATGGGGACTACCAGATGTTCAAGCAATATACAAAGATGATCGATCAGGAGGAATTCGGATACTTAAGAAGCCTGATGGACTTCAATTATGCAGAAAGCCCCATTCCGCTGGAAGAGGTGGAAAGCGTGGATTCCATCGTGCAAAGATTCAAAACCGGAGCCATGTCCTACGGTTCCATCTCTCAGGAAGCCCACGAGACATTGGCAGTTGCCATGAACATCCTTCATGGAAAATCCAATACCGGCGAGGGGGGTGAGAGCACAGAACGTCTAAAGGATCCGAAAAGATGCTCGGCGATCAAGCAGGTGGCATCGGGAAGATTTGGAGTGACCAGCCAATATCTGGTGAATTCCAAGGAGATCCAGATTAAAATGGCTCAGGGAGCGAAACCGGGTGAAGGTGGTCATCTGCCGGCAGGAAAGGTCTATCCCTGGATTGCCAAGACCAGACATTCCACGCCAGGTGTGTCCTTGATCTCTCCGCCGCCTCATCACGATATCTATTCCATCGAGGATCTGGCACAGTTGATCTATGACCTGAAGAATGCCAATACAAAAGCCAGAATCTCCGTGAAACTGGTATCCGAAGCAGGGGTTGGCACGGTAGCCGCAGGTGTGGCCAAGGCCGGTGCTCAGGTAATTCTGATTTCCGGATACGATGGCGGTACCGGAGCCGCTCCCAGAAGCTCCATTCACAATGCGGGCCTGCCTTGGGAGCTGGGTCTGGCTGAAACCCATCAGACCTTGATTCAGAACGGACTGCGTAACCATGTGATGATTGAAACAGACGGTAAACTGATGAGTGGCCGTGATGTGGCAGTTGCAGCCTTGCTTGGAGCAGAAGAATTCGGATTTGCCACCGCTCCCCTGGTGACCATGGGATGTGTGATGATGCGTGTCTGCAATCTGGATACCTGTCCGGTGGGAGTTGCAACCCAAAATCCCGAGCTCAGAAAGCGTTTCAAGGGCAAACCGGAATATGTGGTCAACTTTATGAAGTTTATCGCAGAAGAACTGCGTGAATATATGGCTAAGCTGGGATTTCGTACCATCGACGAGATGGTGGGACGTTCAGACAGCCTTAGCAGGAAAGAAGGAATTACCGACGAAAAGGCTTTGCGGGTGGATCTGAGTCAAATCCTCAGCAATCCATATGCAAAGGAGCCAAAAGTCATCTTTGAGGCTTCAGAAGCATATAACTTTGAGTTGGAAAAGACCTTAGATGAAAAAGTCCTGCTGAAAACCTTGTCTCCTGCCATAGAAAAGGCTGAGAAGGGAAGGGTTCAAGTGGAAGTGGGAAATACGGATCGGACCTTTGGTACCATCCTGGGCTCCGAGATCACCAGAAAGTTTGGTACTAAGCTGCAGGATGACACCTATGTGATTGAATGTACAGGAGCCGGAGGGCAGAGTTTTGGAGCCTTCATTCCAAAGGGTCTGACCTTAAAACTCACCGGAGATTCCAACGATTATTTCGGAAAAGGTCTTTCCGGAGGGAAATTGATGGTACATCCTCCAAAGGATATCAAATTCAAGGCGGAAGATAATATCATCATCGGTAATGTGGCCCTTTATGGAGCCACCAGCGGAGAAGCCTATATCAGCGGTGTTGCGGGCGAACGTTTCTGTGTCCGTAACTCAGGTGCCTATGCGGTTGTGGAAGGCGTTGGTGACCACGGTTGTGAGTATATGACCGGAGGCCGTGTGGTGATCCTGGGCTCTACCGGCAGTAATTTTGCTGCGGGCATGAGCGGCGGAATTGCGTATGTGCTGGATGAAGACAATACGTTGTATCGCAACCTGAATAAACAGATGATTGGAATAGAAAAAGTAGAGAATAAGTACGATGAGCAGGAATTGAAGGGTATGATTCAGAAACATGTGGAAGCCACCGGCTCTTTGAAGGGCAAAAGGGTATTGGAATCGTTCCGTGAATATCTGCCCAAGTTCAAGAAAATTATTCCAAAAGACTATAAACGCATGATGATGCTCAGTTCACAGCTGGAGGAAAAAGGGCTGAGCAGCGAGCAGGCGCAGATTGAAGCTTTCTACGAAAGCCTGCGTAAGTAGGAGGGACGATGTAATAATGGGAAAACCAACAGGATTTTTAGAATATGAACGGGTGGACAGTGAGTGTACCACACCACTGGAGCGTATCAAGCATTTTCAGGAATTCCATACCCCGCTTCCGCTGGAGAAGCAGAAACTTCAGGGCGCGCGCTGTATGGCCTGCGGTGTACCGTTCTGCCAGTCCGGTAAGATGATTTCCGGCATGGCAAGCGGCTGTCCGCTGAATAACCTCTGTCCGGAGTGGAACGATCTGGTGAGTACAGGAAATTGGGAGCAGGCTTATGAAAGACTTGCAAAAACCAACTGCTTTCCTGAATTCACGGCTCGCGTCTGCCCGGCACTGTGTGAAGCCGCCTGTACCTGCAACTTAAATGATGAACCAGTGGCATCCAAGGCAAATGAACATGCCATCATAGAACGGGCCTGGGAATCCGGCTTGATCCGGCCAAATCCTCCCAGAGTCCGCACGGGAAAATCCGTTGCAGTAGTAGGAAGCGGTCCTTCTGGTCTTGCGGCTGCCATGCAGCTGAATAAGCGTGGCCATAAGGTGACAGTATACGAACGCCGTGACCGGGTGGGTGGACTTCTTCGTTACGGAATCCCTAATATGAAGCTGGAAAAACAGGTGATTGACAGAAGAGTGGAACTGATGGAGGCGGAGGGAATCGAATTCATTACCAATGCCGATATCGGTATGGAGATTAAGGCGGAACAGTTGTTAAAGGATTATGACAGAGTCCTGCTTTGCTGCGGAGCCTCCAATCCAAGAGATATTAAGGCACCGGGCAGAGATCTGAAAGGGATTCATTTTGCGGTGGATTACCTGACTTCGGTTACCAAGAGTCTGCTGGACTCTAATCTTGAGGATAAAAACTTTATCAACCCCAAGGGAAAACATGTGGTCGTCATAGGTGGTGGCGATACAGGAAATGACTGTGTGGGAACCTCTATCCGTCTGGGTGCAAAGAGTGTAACCCAGTTGGAAATGATGCCTATGCCTCCTGTGGAGCGGGCAGAGAATAACCCTTGGCCGGAGTGGCCTAAGGTATTAAAGACGGATTACGGCCAGGAAGAGGCAATTGCGGTTTTTGGGCAGGATCCGCGTATTTATCAGACTACGGTAGCAGAATTCATCGGTAATAAAAAGGGCGAAGTAAAGCAGCTGAAGGTGGTAAAACTGACTTCTCAGAAAGATGAGAAGACAGGAAGGATGAACATGGTTTTGGTGGAGGGGTCTGAAGAAGTGATAACGGCAGATCTGGTGCTGATTGCAGCAGGTTTCCTGGGAAGTCAGAAGTATGTAACAGATGCTTTTCAGGTGGATTTGAATCCACGTACCAATGTTCAGACTCAGGAAGGTTGTTATAAAACCAGTGCTTCCAACGTATTTACGGCCGGCGATATGCACCGCGGTCAGTCCCTGGTTGTTTGGGCCATCCGGGAAGGACGGGAAGCGGCCAGGGCAGTTGATGAATCTCTGATGGGTTATACCAATCTGTAGGGCATTGACAGGGGTCTTTTCAACGTTTATCATAAAAGAAAAAATTTGTAATCCCGAAAGGTTCTGCATCTTTCGGGATACATTCAATCCCAAGGTTTTATGAGTAAAGGAGAAAAACAGATGGCACATTATACCAAGGAAATGATTTTACAGATGGTCGAGGAGGAGGATGTGGAGTTCATCCGTCTTCAGTTCACCGATATGTTTGGCACATTACGTAATATGGCAATCACTTCTCGTCAGCTGGAAAAGGCATTGGACAATGAGTGCATCTTCGATGCATCCACATTGGATGGTTTTTCCGGTCTGGAGGAGAATGAGTTGTACTTATATCCGGACTTGGATTCCTTTGTAATTCTTCCTTGGCGTCCGCAGCAGGGGAAGGTGGCACGATTAATCTGTGACGTTTACCAGCTGGATGAAACACCCTATCATCAATGTTCCAGAGGTATCTTAAAGAGGGTGCAGGGCGAGGCTGACAGTATGGGATATCAGTTTATAGCGGGACCGGAGTGTGAATTTTTCTTATTCCATACGGAAGAGGACGGTACTCCAACCACATTGACCCACGATAGGGCTGGATACTTTGATCTTGGTCCTATGGATTTGGGGGAGAATGCCCGCCGGGATATGGTGCTGACCCTTGAGGACATGGGATTTGAAGTGGAATCCTCCTATCATGAGGCGGCTCCGGGACAGCATGAGATTGATTTTCATCAATGTAAAGGCCTGGAGGCAGCAGACAGCCTGATGACATTTAAGTTTGCAGTTCGGACCATTGCCAAACGTCACGGACTCCATGCCACCTTTATGCCGAAGCCTTCTGCCGGTGCCAATGGTTCCGGCCTCCACGTGAATAGCATCTTAAGGGATAAGCAGGGAAAAAATTTGTTCTTTGATGAGACAGACGAAAGAGGACTTAGTAAGACCGCTTATTACTTTATGGGCGGGATACTCAAACATATCCAGGGAATGACCTTAATTACCAATCCTTTGGTCAATTCCTATAAGCGTCTGGTGCCGGGGTATGAGGCTCCGGTTTACGTGGGATGGGCTACCAAGAGTAAGAGTCAGATTATCCGGATTCCTGCGGCAAGAGGCAGTAAAACAAAGATTGAGCTTCGTTCTCCGGACTCTTCAGCCAATCCTTATCTGGTTCTGGCGATCTTGTTGGCAGCTGGTCTGGATGGCATTCGTCATCAAATCATGCCTTCTTCCTGCATGGAGGAGAATCTGAATCAACTGTCTCAAATAGAGAAAGAGGAACGGGGAATTCAGACTCTCCCCAGTAATCTTAGCGAGGCTATTCAGGCATTTGAGCAGGATGAATTTGTCCAAAATGTCCTTGGGGAAGATTTTTCCAGGCGGTATTTGGAGATGAAAAAGGCAGAGTGGGCAGAATATATCCAACAGGTATCAGACTGGGAAATCGATAAATATTTATATCGTATCTGAACAAAGGGGCATAATGGATGAGCAGCTTGGTAATTGTTTTTCCGAAAATTGAAGATGCAAAGCGGATCCGGGATATTTTGTCACGGAATGATTTCGATGTGGACGCGGTCTGCAACACGGCCGCACAAGCTCTCGGTGAAATGAACAACAGAAACGGCGGAGTGTTAATCTGCGGTTATAAGCTGTCAGATATGTTTTATAAGGATTTACTTGAATGTATGCCCGCTGGTTTTGAGATGCTGCTGATTGCCTCTTCCAGGGTTTTGAGCTCCTGTGAGGGCAGTGGTGTCGTCGCATTGGCCATGCCATTGTCAGCCTACGAACTGGTGAACACGGTTCAGATGATGCAGCATAAGGCCAGAAAACGTAAGAGAAAAGCCAATGTGAAGCCGAAAGCCCGCAGTAAAGAGGATCAGGATATCATAGATCAGGCAAAAAGTCTCTTGATGGAGCGAAATCATATGACCGAATCCGAAGCACGCCGCTATCTCCAAAAATGCAGTATGGAGAATGGCACCACCCTCGTAGAAACAGGGGGGATGGTGGTTTCGCTTATGAGTGTTTAGTAGGGGGACGGCTGTCGGCTGGCGCTGGAATAGGTGGGAATCTTGCCCTGTCGCTTCTCCTCAACTGAAACTTAAGTATTACTATGTCAGACGTCGCGGAGAGCCGCTCCGTCTGAAGTAATACTAAAGTTTTATTTTCGGACGCGCTATCGGGTCGGCGATTCCCCACCTGTTCCAGCGCCGGCCGACAGCCTGTGCTTCTAAGACGGGTCATAAGTGCGTAGCTGCATATTGGGTGGTTGTGGTGGTCGTAAGGGCGTAACTGCATATTGTGTGGTTGTGGTGGTAAGGGTGTAACTGCATATTGGGTGGTGGTGGTCGTAAGGGGGTAATTGTATATGGGGTGGATTTTTTTGTTTAGGGTAGGGGTATTGTGTTTTTGATGGGTTTGATGATTGTACAAGGTTCTTTATTGAGTGAGTTGGGGAGTTTTTATTGGAGTGAGGGTGGAGGGGGAGTTTTCGAGGGTGGTTTTTGAAGAAGGAGGAGTTTAGGATGTTTAAGATTAATGAGAATTATTTGAAGTTGCCGGGAAGTTATTTGTTTTCTAGGATTGGGAAGAGGGTTGGGGCGTTTCAGGAGGCTCATCCGGATCGGAGGGTGATTCGGTTGGGGATTGGGGATGTGACGCAGCCGATTGTGCCGGCGATTCTTGATTCATTGCATGGGGCGGTGGATGAGATGGGGAGTTCGGAGTCTTTTCATGGATATGCACCGGATCTGGGATATGATTTCTTGAGGAATGCTATTGTGGAGAATGATTATCGGATGCGTGGATGTGAGATCAGCGCGGACGAGATTTTTGTTTCGGATGGGGCGAAGTGTGATTGTAGTAATATTCAGGAGATTTTTAGTCAGGATAATAGAATTGCGGTTTGTGATCCGGTTTATCCGGTTTATGTGGATTCTAATGTCATGGCGGGGCGTGCGGGTGAATATAATTCTGTGACAGAGACATTTTCTGACGTAATTTATATGCCTTGTACGTTGGAAAATGATTTCTGTCCCGACTTGCCTAAGGAGGCGCCGGATATTATTTATCTTTGTTATCCTAATAATCCTACGGGGGCTACTTTGACCCGGGATCAGTTGCAGGTTTGGGTGGATTATGCCAATCGGGTAGGGGCTGTGATAATTTATGATGCGGCCTATGAAGCTTATATCTCGGAGGAGGATGTGCCGCATTCTATCTATGAGTGTAAGGGTGCGAGAACCTGTGCCATTGAGCTTCATAGTTTCTCGAAAAATGCGGGGTTTACTGGTATGCGTCTGGGATATACAGTGGTTCCCAAGGATTTAAAATCCGGGGATGTGATGTTGCATAGTCTGTGGGCCAGACGTCATGGCACAAAATATAATGGGGCACCATATATTATTCAAAGGGCTGGTGAGGCTGTCTATTCCCATGAGGGTAAGGCTCAGCTTCGGGATCAGGTGAATTACTATATGAAAAATGCCAAGGTGATTTATGAAGGGCTTAAAGACGCTGGTTATACGGTTACCGGCGGTGTGAATGCGCCTTATATTTGGATGAAGACGCCGGATGGACTGTCTTCCTGGGAGTTTTTTGATAAACTGTTGGAAGAGGTGAGTGTTGTGGGAACACCGGGTTCAGGGTTTGGTCCCAGTGGTGAAGGATATTTCCGCCTTACGGCATTTGGAAGTTATGAAAATACCGTGGAAGCAGTGGAAAGAATCAAAAAAATGTAAGATATTGGTATTAATTTAGTGAAAAAGACCCTTTACAAAACAAAATCTTCTGTGTATACTACTTAGCAAGTATATACTTAAATCATTAGATGTAATATATTGCAATATTTTGAAAATAATCTAGATAGTGAATGGCTGAGAAGGAAACTCTGTACGTGAAACTTGACAGGAAGCGGATGTCACCGACTGAGAGCATCTGCATGAGGGAAGGGTACAATAGGGAACATTCCGGAGCCGGGTTGTTGAAATAGTAGTAAGCAGCCACGTGCTACGCGTTAAGTAGTAGAGTGATGTAGTGTGTTTTGGCTGCATAAAGCGGGTGGTACCGCGGAGTAGAGATTCCGTCCCGAAGTGTCGAGTTGTTCGTCGCTTCGGGACTTTTTTTGTGGGTGGGTGGCGGAAGTGGGTTTGTGGGGGTGGAAGCGACTGGGGTTGTGGTGGTGATTGGTTGACTTTGGAGGTTGAAGGGGACGGTTTTGTAGATGATGG
>DVNN01000162.1 GCA_018714325.1 Candidatus Pelethocola excrementipullorum | reverse complement strand
TCCGTTCCAAGTCCCCACATAAACCAACTTCCATACTTTCCATCATTCGCCTTTGGATTCATCTGCTCATACTTATCGGCAATCTGGTCAATGGGTGTTTGTCCATTGGTAATCATGTCATGCATGAACTGGATGGCCTCCTTATTCGCCGGATTCGTCCAGTCGAAATAGTCACCGCCGAACATATTTACATACTGTGCAATCTCATTGAACACATATGTCTTTTCCCAGGAACCACCGTATCCGTATCTGCCATCTCCGGAAACAGCCTCCATATATTTCATAAAGTCTTCTTTTGTGTCAACGGAGGTAATTCCAACTTCATCCATAATTTCCTGATTCACCCAGAATGCCAGATATCCGGAATATCCTGGAACACCTACGATATTGCCCTCTTTATCCGTAATCATATCTTCCAGATAACCCTGCGGGAATTCACCCCGGATATCCTCCGTCATAACCGTATCATTCAAGCCTTCCAACCATCCTGAATTCTTGAAGGACGCGCTCATCTCATCATTGATTTCGATGATATCCACACTGGAATCACTGGTGGAGAGAACCGTTGTTATTTTCTGCTGACGGGTATCGGAATCGGTGGGAGCTGCGATCACATTGATTTTAAGCCCTGTGGCATCCTCCACATTCTTCAGCCAGTCATCGAAGTCTGGATCTGTGGTGTTGATACTGTATAGGGTCAGATCATAATCCCCCTTGGCACTTCCCTCCTCTCCTTTTGCAGAATCTCCTGAGTTACCTCCGCATCCTGCCAATAAACCGGCCGCCATAACCGCACAAAGTAATGCACTCACAATTTTCTTTTTCATATGTATCTCCTTTCCGGCAACTTTTGTATGCCGCACTTTATTGTGTAACCTAAAAGTACCAGATTTTCATTTTTTACAAAATACAATATATTTTGATTCGTTTATATTATTTTTATCTCTGTTGAATTCGCTTACTTCCTTGCTTATAATAGGGGAAACATACGAAAGAAAGGTCTGGACATCTTACTATGAAAAAATTAATTATAAATTTCCAACGTATCTTCTCAAGGTTTCAGGCCAAGCTACTTCTGGCATTTTTGGTCTGCACCCTGTTTCCGCTGGGCATTATCGGGCTTATTTTCTATAACGTGACCTATCAGATTGCAGAAGATAAAATCATGAATTCCACCATTCTGGCGGATGATCAACTCTATGTACAGATCAACGACAGAATCAGGCAGACGGAAAATGTGGCGGATTCCATCCAGTATGATATGTACTCTCTCACTCAGACAGATGGAGGCATCACCGAATCCCTGTCGGTTTTTAACAATGTGAGAAATGACATCTCTCTTTTTAAGTCCACCTTTGATTTTTATCATATTTTCATCTTCCTTCCGGATACACAGCTGGGCGCGGAGGAAGGCTTGTATTTCTATCCGCTTTCCGATATATCACGATTCGTGCTGCCCAAGGACAGCCGGGATAATCCCGGAACAAGCTCCATATGGTTCTACCAACCCGGTGTCCGAATCCCCTTTATTCTGTCTGAGGACCAGTCCTTCAAGAATGTTATCGTATGTTGCAGGATTCTACGCAATCAGGCAAGCGGAAACATCGAGTATTCCTACCTGATTCTGCTAAATCCCGACGAATTCTCCAACTCTCTGGCCAATACTTTTGAAAGTACGGATATCACAAGTTATCTGGTATCAGAAGAGGGACAGATTGTTGCCCATACAGACCCTTCTTTGTGCGGTACCAGTTTTACGGGAGAAAAGATGGATTTTTATAAGCACAGTGAAGGCGGTATTGTCTATGATGCGGATGGTATCAATTATCATGTGGTTCGTCTGGACAACGGCTGGTATCATATCACGGAGATTCCTGTCAGTTATATCAAGGAGAACACCAGGATTTTGCTGAAGACAATTATAGTTACCCTGATCATCTCCCTCCCCCTCACCGTACTGATTATCATCATGATATCCGGAAATCTGGCCAAAAGATTAAAGAAACTTTCTCTTGCTATGGAGAACTTTCGGTTGGGAAAATCTCCGGATCTGGCATCCAACAGACTGATACCTCCTTCCAAGAATCCGGCCTCCTATGATGAGATAGACAAACTTAGTATCACTTTTGAAAATATGCAATCTTCTATCAACGAAAATATGAATTCCATCCTCGAACTGTCTCTATCCGAAGAAAAGCTGAAATATCAACTGCTCCAGTCCCAGATCAACCCTCACTTTTTGTACAACATTCTGGGAACCATAAAAACCTGCCAAACCATCGGTAAGTTGGATATTGCCAGCCAGATGATCACAGACCTGACCCAGTTTTACCGACTCACCCTCAGAAAATCCGGAGACTTGATTTCCATACGGGATGAACTGGAGATTGCCCGGCTTTATCTGGAAATGGAAAAGCGCTGCCACAATGACAATTTGACCTGGGAAATCCATGCGGAAGACGGAATCGAAAACTTCATGATGTGCCGTTTTACCCTTCAGCCTTTCCTGGAAAACAGCATCCTTCACGGCATTTCACGAGCCACGCCCCATGTACATATCAAAATCTTCGTCTGTTATGGGGAGGATACTGTCATCATCACAATCAGCGACAATGGGGGTGGCATTGCCCCAAGGCAATTGGAGGAACTCCGTGCCCTCTTAAATCAGAAAACCGTAGATTATGATAAACATTTTGGCATTGGAAACGTAAATCGGCGAATTTCCAGCCCATCTTTTGGAAATGGCTCCATCCACATAGACAGCCGCCTGACCGAAGGTACAAAAATCACCCTTGTTTTTACACAGATGGAGGAAGAATAGATAAATATGAAGAAAGTTATGATAGTCGATGATAATTATCTTTCTGCAGAAGGAATTGTTAAAAATATAGACTGGGACTCTCTGGATGCGGAAGTAGTACATATAGAATATAGCGGTGATACGGCCATCAACTCCATGAAAATCACTCCTGTGGATCTGATTATATCGGATATTGAGATGCCTAATCTGGACGGCATCTCCATGAGCAGCCTGGCATTGGCCATCAATCCACTGGTCAAAATCATCTTAATCAGTGCCTATGACAAATTCGAGTATGCCAAGCGGGCCATCCGTCTGGGCGTCTGCGATTATATAGAGAAACCATTGGATTATGCTTATCTCTCGGAAAAAATCCGGAATGCCTTCAGCACAATCGACAGAGAACATCGCAACATGGAGCTAGTCAACCAAAGCCGTCCCCTTATGACTGAGAAATTCTTTACAGACCTCTTACATTACTCTGGAAAGGACGCAGCAGCTTATCTGGGCAGATACCCAGGATACCTGAATCTGAAATTGGATTATGGATATTTTAATACGATTAAATTTGAAATAGAAAATGCCTCCCAGATGGAGGCAGAGCTTGGAATCACCCAGTATCAGATGGAGCTTTTCAATATTATGGACCTGATGCGGGAGAAATATGGTATCTTCGACCAGATTTATTTTGTAAAAGAATTCAACGGGATAATCTGCGTCCTGGCACAGAACACCAGCAACCCCAATCATTTTCTCCAGTCCATCCACAAGGTCATCTCCTCTTTGTTGGACGACCTTTCAGATTCCCCTCTTAGTCTGAACATAGGCATCGGCACCATCGTAGACAATATCTGGAATCTGCACCTCTCATATGAGAGCGCCTCCCATGCGCTAAAATACCGCTTTTTCTCTCCGAATAAGAACATCTTCGATGCAAAGGAAGCTCTGGGTCAGGAGTTCAGTCTCCTTTCGTTCTCGGAGTCAAAGGAGGAAGAATTAATCCGCCTGCTCTGCCAAAAGAACACTCAGGCCATAGAAGAATGGCTACACAGCTTCTTTCAGGAATTATCCCAGAAATACCCCACGAAGAACATCCTGTTCATACGAATTTACTCTCTTCTGGGACGTATCCTGAAATTCTTATATGAGCTGAATATCGATACGGCTGACCTGGAGGAAGAGATTATCTCCGTCTATACCAGATTCGACCTCTTTCAGACTTATGAACAATTCTTTGAATGGATGAATCGGCTGTGCATCCTTGTCTGCCAGAAGCTGGACACCTCTCTTCAGACCTATCACAATCAGTTGTGTAAACTGGCCCTCAGTTATATCAAAGAGAACTTCGAGGACAATGCACTTTGTCTGGGTGACATTGCCAAGCATGTTAACGTAAGCCCCGCCTACTTAAGCGCCCTCTATAAAAAGGTTCGGGGCACCAGCATCAGCGATACCATAACTTCACTCCGGATCGACAGTGCCTGTCAATACCTGACTAATTCCAACCTATCCCTAAAGGATATCAGCCTCCGCTGCGGCTATGCCAATCAATACTATTTCAGCAATAGTTTTAAAAAGAAGCTGGGTATGTCACCTTCTGCATATAGGGAGCAGCATTCCGGCATATGATTCACTGCTAAAAATTCATACTTTTCCAGTTATGCCCATAGGAAGAAAATTGCTCCATCGAGATCACTTCCTCCCTACCAACAGATGTGAGCAAAAAGTCTTTTCCCTTTCACGCCCTATCCCGATTGGTAACCACCAAATGTTCGGGGGCAGTAAATTTTTAATTTTTCTTATATAAAAGTATGTCCTTGAGCGCAAAGTCCAATGGACGTTTTTATAAGCTGTTTAATTTTCGAAAGCAAATGCTCATCATCTGTAAAATAAAAAGCAGAGATTATAGTCCTCCTATCATCCCTGCTT
>DVNN01000161.1 GCA_018714325.1 Candidatus Pelethocola excrementipullorum | reverse complement strand
CAGCCTAAGCAGCTCTGTGAGTGCTTCTGCCATTCTTTTTTCATCTTCTACAAGCAGTAGTTTCATTTCATCACCATCCTCACCCTTTATTATATCATGAAAGATTGATGTTTTATTGAATATCACATATGGTTCAGCATGAAATTGCAGAATTTTCAAACTATTTCCAAGATGAACCTCTGTTACCAGTTTTTATATATTGCTTTTCCATTAATCAATTGTTACAATTATATTGCAATTAGCTAATTAATAAACAAAAAGGAGGATTTACATATGTGTTTTACTAGCTGTGAAGACTTATTAGCGTTTATCCGTAATTGCTTTGGATGCTAAATAATAGCCGAAATATTAACGGTCCCGATATGGGGCCGTTTTTATTTTCTTTAGTCAAGTCTAATCCTTCCGGAGCAATAGAATAAAGTGCTACTATCTTATATAGTAAGGCTTTTTTCTTTGCTTATCAACTAGATATAAGGTATAATCATTTCATTAGTTAAGGTTACGGATAGAATGCTGATCTGCATTACAGAAAGGGACAGTAAGTATGAAACGTGTGATGTTACAAATTTATGTCAACGATGCCGCTTCGGCGATCAAGCTTTATGAAAAAGCATTTGATGCAAAGCTGATGGAAATTCACCATACTCCGGAGGGAAAGGTATATCATTCCGAATTGGATGTTGATGGGCAAGTTCTAGCAGTCGCAGACCGAGACAGCAGTGACGGTGAAAGCGATATTACAGGCAATATCATGCAGTTCTGCCTTCACTTTGAGAAGGGTAACGAGGCGTTTGTGCAGAGAGCCTATGATGCATTGTGTGAAAATGGGACCGTTCGCGTTCCTTTGGGCTCATGTGATTATAGTTCATGTATGACAGACATCGTTGACTGCTTTGGTGTGCGGTGGTGCATTTTTACTGCTTAGGTTAATAAACGATATTTTTAAAGCTCCAAACTGTTGTAATTAACTTACTTCAGTTTGGAGCTTTTATAATATCAAAAAGTATATTTATACGCGTATCAGTCTAAAATGCCGCTGACTGGGTTATTCTTCATAGCCACTCCTCGGCTGCAAGAAGACTCCATGGTGATATATCTTCCTTCATCGCTGCTCTTTTCAAATGCAGTTAGAATCTCCAATACATGGAGTGTCTGCTGGACCTCTGTGCGGAATGTCCGCTTCTCTCGAAGCGCTTTTGCCATATCGGCAACACCAACTCCTCTGCTATTTTCTTTGTAGTCGAACAACAAAGGCATCTCCTTGAATCCCTCATCTTCAGGACGGAGCAGATAGATACTCCCACCAAAATAATTCGGATCCGAAACTCTTAAAGTTCCTTTAGTACCATAGATTTCTAAAGATGCCTGTCGGTCATAATGCACATCGAATGTTGTCAATATCGTTCCAATCGCCCCATTCTCAAACCGAAGCATTCCCGCTGTATGGGTGGGTACTTCCACATCGATGACACTTCCCTTTTGGGGTTCACTGGTAATCACTCTCTGGTCGAAACTCTTACCGCACATTCCGTTGATTCCCGTAACTCCGCCCATTAAGTTTACAAGTGCCGTGATATAATAAGGTCCCATGTCCATCATTGGGCCGCCACCATACTGATAATAAAATTCCGGTGCCGGATGCCAGCTCTCATGACCGTGGCATACCATAGAGGCAGCCGCACCTATGGTTTCCCCGATAAATCCATCATCAATCAGCTTTCTGCAGGTCTGAATGGACGCACCCAGAAACGTATCCGGCGCACCTCCCAGCAGCAGTCCTTTTTCTTCGGCCAGATTTTTTAGTTCCTTACCTTCTTCGTACGTTGTGGCAAGTGGCTTTTCACTGTAAACATTTTTTCCAGCCATCAGTGCTGACTTTGTTGTTTTATAGTGCTCATTGGGGCGGGTGAGATTCAGGATAATTTCTATGTCAGGATCCTGAAACAGTTCTTCCATGGTATCATACACCTTGGGAATTTTATATTCCTCCTGTGCCTTTACAGCCTTATCCCCAACATAGTCACATACAGCCGCCACCTCCACTTCTCGAAAAAGTTTGGTTAAATTCTCAAAATAGATACCGCTGATAGCACCAGCTCCCAGCACTCCGATTTTCACCTTATCCATATTGAATCTTTTCCTCCATAATTTTTATTTAATACATCTTGGCGCTGTTTTCAAATCTGCTGGTTGTCAGCTCATTATCCACCGCATACCGCTTTCCCTCTGCCGCCCATACAAGCCCGCGTTCCATAAGAATTCCCGCATTGGGGAACTTTTCAAACACATCATCATGATGGCCCAGAGAGCAATAAAACACCCTTCCATTTCCCCAGAATTTTGTCCATGCAACAGGCATATCCACAGCTTTATTGGAAATATGGTTATAATTTACGACAGGGAATCTTGTGGTAGCCAGCACTTCCACTGCCGGATCCACATGCAGATAGTAATGCTCGCTGCAAACTGCAAAATCCTCTAATCCTTCTATAATGGGACTAGAACCATAACTTATGTTAACCGTATACTCGATCCCATCGCCGCCCGGATGGCTGACCCACTGTCCTCCGGTCATAAATTGCCATTCCACATCATTACGGAAAGCATCACACATACCACCATGGCATCCCGCAAGTCCGGTGCCCGCCGATACTGCTTTACTGATGTTCTCCCTGTATTCAGGTTTTATCTCGCCCATGGTCCAACATGGCACAATCAGATCCATCTCCATCAGCATTTCCTGGTCTCCCAATATTTCCTGGCTATCGTAGACTTCAACGCAATACCCGTGTTTTTCCAGCATTTTCTTAAATCTATCCGCTACCAGGACAGGCTCATGTCCATCCCATCCTCCCTGAAATATAAGTGCTCTTTTTGATGATTTCACAGGTTAATCCTCCTTGATTTCCTCTATTGTTATCGTATTTTTCTTACCTTAGAAGCTTCCGGTTGTTATGATTGCATTTTATCAGATAACCATGTAAAATTATAGTCACACGAGCAGTAAAACAAGACATAGATTGACTTATGGCTTAAATCAAGTGATAAAAAAGGGGGAATCTGCAATGCATCCATTTTATCAGACAAAACACGAAAGATTTTCTTGCTTCTCAACGGAAAACATATCTTTCCCCGCACATCTACATCGTTCCGTCGAGCTTCTCTTTGTGATAGAAGGCGCTCTGGAAGTGACGGTTCAGGATCAGACAATGATTCTGAACAGCGGCGGCATTGCGCTCATTTTCCCCGATATGCTACATAGCTATCAGACAGATGCAGCTAATAAAGTATTTCTCTGCATCTTCAATCCAGAATACGTGGGGGATTATTACAATCTCTTCCGGGGACAGCAGCCCCAGGTACCCTTTCTTAATTCGGAACACCTGCATCCTGACGTTTCATTGGGTATTTCCCGGATGCTGGAATTTAACCAAACCACTCCCGCCATCAGCGAAGCGTGGCTACATCTGATCCTGACTTATCTGCTTCCCAATGTAAAACTATCTCCTTTGAAAAGAACGGATAACACGGAACTCACCCATATGTTAATTCACTATATCTCCCAGCATTTTCAAGAAGCGTTGACACTTGAGCGGATTGCTGGAGATCTTCACTTTAATAAATACTATATCTCACGAATCTTTGCCAAAAAACTGCACTGCGGGTTCTATGACTACCTTAATAGGATTCGATTGGATTATGCAGCACACTTGATTCTCAAGAGCGACCAGAAACTTACTGGTATCTGGCAGGAATCAGGATTCGAGAGCCAGAGGACTTTTAACAGAGCGTTCCAAAAAGAGTACGGAATGACACCTACAGAATATAGGAAAATAAAACCTTAATCTTGCTGTTTTTGCTGTTTAGGTACTCCTTGACATGCACACCTTTCCATGGTATACTTAGTAAGTATTTTAAATAAGCTTGATTTCACATAT
>DVNN01000160.1 GCA_018714325.1 Candidatus Pelethocola excrementipullorum | reverse complement strand
TAATTTAATTTCTTCTGTCAGTTCATAAATGTTTCCATCAATTCTGACACGTACATAACCGCTCCTGCCTGCATGCTCTAATACTTTTGCATGTTCTCCCTTACGGCCTCTGACAACAGGAGCAAGCAGCTGCAATTTTGTTCCTTCCGGAAGTTCCATAATATGCTCCACCATCTGGTCTACTGTCTGCTTCCGAATTTCCTTTCCACATTTAGGGCAGTGAGGTATCCCAATTCTTGCATATAACAATCTAAAATAATCATAAATCTCTGTAACTGTTCCAACTGTTGAACGTGGATTACGGTTAGTAGACTTTTGGTCAATAGATATCGCTGGAGATAGTCCTTCAATACTTTCTACATCCGGTTTTTCCATCTGCCCTAAAAATTGTCTGGCATAAGAAGAAAGCGATTCCATATACCGACGCTGTCCTTCTGCATAAATAGTATCAAATGCAAGGGAAGATTTCCCTGATCCACTTAGTCCGGTTAATACGACAAACTGGTTCCTTGGTATGTCTACATCAATGTTCTTTAAATTGTGCTCTGCGGCACCTCTAATCTTTATATATTCTCTATCCTTTTTAGCCATGTGGTTACCTTTCTATAAATCCCTTAGCTGCTCTTTTAATACGACCATCTTATCCCTAAGTTCTGCTGCCGCTTCAAAATTAAGGTCTGCCGCTGCCTTTTGCATCTGCTTTGAAATTTGTTTCACTAATTTTTCAAGTTCTTTACGATCCATAGATTCCGGATCTTTTTCAATATCATTAATAGTCTTTTCAGCAGCTTTACTGATACTAATCAGGTCACGTACTGCTTTTTTAATTGTGGTTGGTGTAATACCGTGCTGCTTATTATATGCTTCCTGTATTCCACGACGCCGATTGGTTTCACTAATTGCCACTTTCATAGAATCAGTCATCTTATCTGCATACATGACAACACGTCCTTCAGAGTTTCTGGCAGCACGTCCCACAGTCTGTATTAGAGATGTCTGTGAACGGAGGAATCCTTCCTTATCTGCATCTAAAATAGCCACCAGAGAAATCTCCGGGATATCCAGTCCTTCTCTTAATAAGTTAATACCCACCAGCACGTCAAAGACATCCAGTCTCATATCCCTGATAATCTCACTTCGTTCCAGTGTATCTATATCAGAGTGGAGATATTTGACACGGATTCCTACTTCTTTCATATAATCTGTCAAATCCTCTGCCATTCTCTTTGTTAAAGTTGTTACTAATATTTTATTTTTCTTACTTACCTCCAGATTAATCTCAGAAATCAGGTTATCAATCTGCCCCTCAACCGGTCGTACCTCTATCTCCGGATCAAGAAGTCCTGTTGGTCTGATGATCTGCTCAGCACGCAGTAATTCATGCTCTTGTTCATATACATTAGGTGTGGCTGATACAAATAGCATCTGGTCAATTTTCGCTTCAAATTCAGTAAAATTAAGCGGTCTGTTATCTAGGGCAGATGGCAGGCGAAATCCAAAATTCACCAAAGTACTTTTTCTGGACCTATCCCCTGCATACATTCCTCTAACCTGTGGTACTGTTATATGAGATTCATCAATAATCATCAAAAAATCATCACCAAAGTAATCAATTAGAGTAAAAGGAGTAGCACCAGGCTCTAACCCTGCTAAATGTCTGGAATAGTTTTCTACACCGGAACAGAAACCTGTTTCACGGAGCATCTCCACATCATAGTTGGTACGCTCTGCAATTCTCTGAGCTTCTAATAGCTTGTCCTCACTCTTAAAATACTTAACCCGTTCTTCCAATTCCGTCTCAATATGATTCGTTGCCTCCAGCAGCTGTTCCATGGGAACTACATAATGAGAGTTTGGAAATATAGCAGCATGATCCAGTCTTGTCTTAATTTCACCTGTCAAATTATCTATCTCTGTTATCCGCTCTATCTCGTCTCCAAAAAACTCGATGCGCAGTGCATTCTCTCCATTTGTTGAAGGGAATACTTCCAATACATCCCCTCTCACTCGAAACGTTCCCCTCTTAAAATCCATATCATTCCTATCATACTGAATTGCCACAAGCTGCTTAATCACATCATCCCGATCTTTCGTCATACCCGGTCTCATGGAAATCATCATGTTCTGATAAAAATCCGGACTACCAATACCATAAATGCATGACACACTGGAAATAATAATGACATCCTTACGTTCGGATAAGGCCGCTGTGGCGGAATGCCTTAACTTATCAATCTCTTCATTAATAGAAGAATCTTTTTCTATATACGTATCCGTAGAAGGCACATAAGCTTCCGGCTGATAATAATCATAGTAGCTTACAAAATACTCAACTGCATTCTCCGGAAAAAATTCTCTAAACTCACCATACAACTGTGCGGCCAGCGTCTTGTTATGTGCTAGAATAAGCGTCGGCTTATTGATCTGCTCAATTACGTTCGCCATGGTAAAAGTCTTACCTGAACCTGTAACCCCTAATAAAGTCTGGAACTGATTCCCTTCCTCAAATCCCTTTACCAGCTGTTTAATAGCTTCTGGCTGATCACCAGTTGGTTGAAATTCTGACACCAGTTTAAATCGGTCCATATCAGTTTCCTTTCTGATTATATTTCAATGGTTAAGAAATAGTATATCATACATATATCCACATTGCAAACATTTGTTCTGTGTTTTGATCCTAATTGTTCTATTTAATTGTGTCCTTAATTTGTTTTATCAATCATTGGATTAGTGATTAAAAAAGGATTGGTCAGCACCAATCCTTCACAAGAATTGCAAGGCAATTCTTGGTAGGCAGAACGTTATGCTGCAGCACTTTATTATAAGATAAAAAAGAGTTGCCTATTAAACAACTCTTTACCATTAATTCTTATTTTATTTTAATCCTTCAACAAAGGATAATGGAATGCCAAACATAATACCAGAGTTTGGCTGACCCAAATCACCTATGACACCCCTGATAATTTCTCTGGCATACTCTGTCTGTCCTTTTTTAACACATATAAAAGAACCTTGCTATCTGTTTCCCTGCCATCTGACATAATATGCATGATAGCCTCAAAGATTGGAAGTTCCTTTTTATGCATAAGAGAATTGGCCATGCCGCTTCCGTCGATTACAGTTCCGCCCCTGACACCATTTTCGGCTAGGCTGATATTTATTTCGTTAACTTGATTTGTATCTTTTAATATTACTACTAATAATTCGGCAGTTTGGTTAATATAGACCCCTCCTATTCCAGTCCTAGCACTTCTATTGCTTTCTGCAGCTGAGTATCATCTTTTTCATCAATGACTACACTGTTTTTTACTTTATCCGGAAGCTCTACTTCCACATCCGGTTTAATACCACCATTTTCATCAATATCGTATCCGCTAGGTGTAAAGTATTTGGAAATAGTCAGTTTCACAGCCGAACCATCATTCAGAGGAAATATTCTCTGAACAACCCCTTTTCCATAAGAAGTTGTACCTACCACTTTACCGAATCCATAATCTTTTACAGCACCGGCAAAAATCTCCGAAGCACTGGCACTTGAACCATTTATGATTACAGAGTATGGAATTTTAAGCTGATGTTCATTATCAGAATACTGCTTATCCCCATCCCCATTCTTATCTTCTGTATATACAACCAATCCCTTTGGAAGAATATAGTCAAGCATCTCAACTACAACATCATAAATTCCTCCAGGATTTCCTCTTAAATCTATAACCAGCCCTTTCATCCCATCTGCTATCAGTTCATCTACAGCATCCTTAAATTGGTCTGAAGTCACCTGATCAAATTCGCTAACTGCAATATAGCCGACTTTATTGTCCATCATTTTATGTTCAACAGTAGGCACTTCCACTTTCCTGCGTTCTACTGCAAAATCCAAATAGTCATCTTCCCCTTCTCTGATCACCTGAATCTTAACCTTTGTACCTTCTTTGCCTTTTATCCAACTGACAACCTTACTGCTGTCAACTCCTGTAACCTCTTTCCCCTCCACGGAGTACAAAATATCTCCCGGTAAAAGTCCTGCTTCATAGCCCGGTCCATTGGCAAATGGTTTCACAACAGAAATGACACCGGTCTCTTTATCCTGTGAAATCAACACACCAATTCCAGTATATACACCTGATGTACTCTCCATCATGCTGTCATACTCTTCTTCTGTGTAGTACACAGAATATGGATCCTCTAATCCGCTTACTACCCCTTTATATATCCCTTGAATCATTTTATCCTTATCAGCCTCATTCAAAGAATATTGATCAATAAGGCTTGATATTATACTGACCTTATCTGAAACATTACTGTCTCCGCTTAATTCTGTATTCTTTCCACTCTGACCACTATTGCTGTTAACCGAGTCCAAAGTAGCTATTTTTACAGAAAAAATAATTGAAAAGACAATCGCTGTCACTAGAATTCCAGTGGCAAGACCTTTTGTAAATCTTTTATCTCTTTCCATCTAACTGCCTTCTTTCATTTTACTTTCA
>DVNN01000159.1 GCA_018714325.1 Candidatus Pelethocola excrementipullorum | reverse complement strand
TGCATTTTAGAAAGAAGATGGGCGGATTCATGAGAAATAGTTAGAATTCATAAGTGGATAGTTATTCTTTGAAGTAGTGGAGATATTCGGGTGATCTCCACTACATTTATTTTTAAGTTTCGTGAAAGTTTGATACAGAAAGTGACATCCTGTTACTCGCATGATATGATGTTATGATAGAAAATCTCAAAGCATCTGCTTAAGTGCAGAGCTAAATAGAGAGATTAATGATATATGCTGATGTGAAAAAGCGCTTGTGGAAGGCGTTATAGAGAAAAGGTAGAGGGATGAAAAAGATATTAATTATTGAAGACGAGGATATGGTGCGCCGTGAATTAAAACATTTTCTTATGCAGCAGGGGTATGAGGTTGATGCCCCGGCGGTGATTCCGGATTCGGCGGAAGAGATTTTGGAGTCAGGACCAGACTTAATCTTACTGGATATCGGTCTGGGAAGCAGTAGTGGATTGAAACTTTGCCAGAAAATCAGAAAGACAGCAGACATTCCGGTGATTTTTGTGACCAGTCAGGATACGGCCCAGAGTGAAATCCTGGGATTTCAGGCGGGGGGAGATGACTACATCAGAAAACCGTATCATCTGTCCATTCTGCTTTTAAGAATACAGAGTCTTTTGGAGCGGGCGGAAGAAAAGTCTCTTACCGTGGCTGGAGTCACCCTGGATCTGGTATTTGGACAGTTAATACATGATGGGAATTCTTATGAGTTGTCTAAGAAGGAGCAGCAGATCTTATATTATCTGTTCCAGAATTATCCCAGGATTATCGGCAGGGATGAGATGATAGAATATCTCTGGGAGAATAAGTTGTTTGTGGATGAAAACATCTTAAATGTAAACCTTTCCCGTATTCGTAAGCGGCTGAAAGGAACTCCACTACAAGATTTTCTCCGTACCATTCCGGAAAAGGGGTATCAGATTGGAGGGGAGGAATCATGTATCCAGGAAGATATTTAGAAGAACATGCAGGTTCGATACTGTTTCAAGTGTTTCTGATGTTGGTGTTGGGCAGTTATCTGCTTGCAACAGGTACCAGACCGGAAGTGATTGTCTGGATCGTGGTGATATGGGTGGTGATTTCAGGTGTCTATCTGGGAGGCGGCTATTATTCCAAGAAGAGAAGATATGAGAAAGTCATGGATATTTTTGATCATCTCCAGGAAAAATATCTATTTACCGAAATCATACCGAAGCCCCAATCCACCATGGAACGTCTGTATTTTGATTGCAGCAGGGGTGCCAATAAGGCCATGTTAGATAGCATTGAATCCCTGTCCTTAAGCGGCAGGGAGTATAAAGAGTATATTGAAAGCTGGATTCATGAAGTGAAAAATCCCATAGCCGCCATTGACCTATACTGCAAGAATCATCCCTCAGAGGACAGTAGGGAAATACACAAAAGGCTAAAGGAGTTGGAAAATCTGGTGAATCAGGCTCTTTATTATGCCAGAAGCGGATATGTGGAAAAAGATTATTTTGTACAGGAGTGTTCCATAAGTGATCCTGTGGTAATGGCTTTACAGGAAAACCGTTCCCTGATTTTAGAAAAACATATCGGTTTGGAGGTTGAGGATCTGGAAGAATTGATCTATACCGACCCCAAATGGGTAGGATTTATCCTGAATCAAGTGTTGTCAAATGCCATAAAATATGTGGAAACTGACACGGGGCTGATTCGTATCTTTGTGGAAAAAGAGGAAAAAGGAATTTGGCTTTGTGTAGAAGATAATGGGTGTGGAATCCCGGCTGCAGATCTGCCTCGTGTATGCGAAAAGGGGTTTACCGGAAGTGACAGACGGAGAGGACAGGCGACGGGAATGGGATTATATCTGGCAAAAAGGTTATGTGAAAAACTGGGACTTACCCTTAAGGTATGGTCAGAGATGGGGAAGGGAACACAGATAAAAATTGGTTTTCCTGTTGGAACCCTGACACGGCCATAAAAATGTATCCGCAATTCCAATTCAGATCTGTTGGTCAGAGCTGTTGGAAGCGGATATATTTTTTGCTTAATTAGCTCTAACAATTCTGTAAGTGTTCATTTCTATAAAGGGCTGATATAATTTGAGCATAAACAAAGAAAATGAATAAGAGGAGGAATAAAGGATGAAATCCTTATTACAGATTGACAATATTAATAAATATTATGGGAGTAAAAATAATATCACAAAAGCCCTGAACCATGTTTCCTTTCATGTAGAGGAGGGAGAATTTCTGGGGATTATGGGCTCCAGCGGAAGCGGGAAGACAACCTTGTTAAATTCCATCGCGACAATTCATCACGTAACCTCCGGTCATATTTACCTTGGAGAGAGGGATATTACGGCGCTGAAGAGTGAGGAACTGGCAGAGTTCAGAATGGAGAATCTGGGATTTATCTTCCAGGACTTTAATCTCCTGGATAACTTCACCTTGGAAGAGAATATCGGCTTAGCGCTGACCCTGCGTGGTGTGCCAAAGAAAGAGATAAAGAGCAAGGTGATGGAGGCAGCTAATCAATTAGGGATTCAAAACGAGTTGAAGAAAATGCCCACAGAGGTTTCCGGAGGACAAAATCAAAGATGTGCCTGTGCCAGAGCTATTATCAATAATCCTAAATTGCTGCTTGCCGATGAACCTACCGGAGCTTTGGATTCTCATTCCGCGCAGATGCTTCTGGAGTGTTTTGAGAGCCTGAATCAGGAGATGAAGGCCACGATCTTGATGGTAACCCATGATGTTTTCTCAGCCAGTTATTGTGGCAGAATCTTATTTCTAAAGGATGGTAAAATATTTAACGAAATCCATCGCGGTAATAAGTCGAGAAGAGATTTTTTCCAGGAGATTCTGGATGTGGTTACACTGATGGGAGGAGAGGTGTCAGATGGGAGATAATATAATCTGGAAAAATGCCAAACATTCCGCCAAGGACTACATGATTTATATGCTGACCATATTGTTGGCACTGTCTCTTGTTTATGCATTTAACCTGGTGGTGTTTTCCAAAGAAATTATGGGCCTCAGCAGCCAGATGAGCGCCATGACATGGATTATAATCGGAATTTCTTTCATCGTTGTATGGGTGATTGGCTGGCTGATTCACTATATGTCAAAGTTTATGATTGAAAAAAGAAGTAAGGAGTTTGGCACCTATATGCTACTTGGTGTGCCAAACAAAACCATTGCCTCTGTGTATATAAAAGAAAACTTATTAATGGGTGGAATCTCCTTTATTGGTTCACTGATTGTAGGCAGCTGCCTCTATCAGATCTTATCCCTGATTATAGTGAACTTGTTCCAGACCACTTATCAGATTCATATGTATTTTTCACTGCCTGCCTTGGGGCTGACCTTACTCTATACGGTTCTGATGTATGGGAATTCCATGTTCCGTATGCGGCGATATTTAAAAAGAGTGGAGATTCAGGAGTTGTTATATGCAGAGAAGCAAAGTGAGAAGGTGGCTCCCTCCTTTGGAAAAAAGAAGGTCATAGGCTTTTTCGGATATCTTGTAATCGGCGGTATCGGGTGTAGCGTATTTATGGGACCCATTACCAGCTTTTTCGTAATTTTTATGGCATTAGCAGCCATTTTGGTAGGGCTTTATGGAGTCTATACAACGGTCACAACATTTTTGGCCAGAACTTTGCTCACCGGAGATCGGTTCAAGTATGAAAAAGACCGCCTCTTCCTTCTGCGCGGTTTGACTTCAAAGCTTAGTACGATTGGAAAGACCATGGGAACATTGGCCTTGATGCTGACACTAACTTTGACGGCAACCCAGCTGGGTGTCTTGTTTGAACGTTATTTTACCGCTCAGAGTATAGAGTCACTGGGATTTGAGGTTGCGGTTTCCGGCACGAATCAAGACCAGGATTTTCAGGAAATAGAACAGTTTTTGGAGGAACATTATAAGATCTCCTGGAAAAAACAATATCCCTTGTATCTCATCGAAGATAGTGAGCTGTATGGCATATTAGGCCGAGATAGCTACATTATTGGTACTCCCGTATTAGGGTGGAGTGATTTCCAGGAACTTTGGGCTGAGTTAGGCTATCAACCTTTAGAATTAAAAGAGGATCAATATATACTGCTTGGTACAGAAAAGACAAAGGATATTGCGGAAGGAACCTCTGTTCCGGATGTGAGCATTGGAGACAAACGATTGAGCATGCAGGAGTGTGTGTCGGAGTCCTTTAATCTTAGTTCCGGATTCCATGGAACGGGCTTCGCAATTGTTGTACCAGACTCTTTAGCAGAAGAGTTGCCCGTGTACCACACCTGCCTGGCTTTACAGACAGTAGAACCGGTGGATGAAAAGGAGGCAGGTGAATTAGGAGAGTTGGCATATGGTGATGAGAATAATGGCATAGATTCATTTAGTGCGAATGCATTTACCAAGGCGTCCAAAACTTCCATTGTTGTCATATTTGCATTCTCACTGTTTTATATTGGATTGATCTTTGCATGTACTGCAGCGACCATTTTAGCAATTCAGCAGTTAAGCGATGCCGTAAAATATCAGTACAGATATAAGATCCTGTCGCAATTGGGAATGAATGAAAGAAAGATTGCAAGATTGATATTGAAGCAGATGGTGATCTATTTTCTTGTGCCGATCTGCATCCCGATTCCGCTTAGCATCTTCTTGTCCATAGGATTAAATAATCTGATATTAGTTTCTCTGGTTACATCCAAGGTGTTTTTCACTTCGATTGTGCTTAGTATAGGACTATTCCTATTCATCTATCTGCTGTATTTTGCAGCGACCTATCTGGGATATAAGAAAAAGGTGATGGAGATCCTTGAATAGGAGTTATGGTATGGAGTCCAGAGATTGATACATTAAAAAGAACGTCTGCCTTGTTGAGTTATCTTACAGGCAGGCGTTTTGTGATGTATCTTAGTTTACAATTTTTATAAGTAAAATATGATTGTATTTGCGCGTAAAAAGATGCTATGATATAGATGCTAAAAAACACAAAGAAGGATGTAGTAGATGGGGAAAAAGCAGGAAAAGATGGAATTTCGATATTATGAAATGCCTGAAAATGAACTAGTGCTGGCACTTCTTGGTAAAGATTGGATACGAGCTTATGGAGCGGGAATAAACTCTCTTCATTTTCACAATTATATGGAAGTAGGAATCTGTCATCAGGGTACCGGAGAATTAATTCTGGATGAGAAACATCATGCTTTTAAGGAACATAGTATTGTGGTCATTCCTCCAAGTTTGCCACATATAACCAACAGTGATACAGGGACAAAATCATTCTGGGAATGGATGTATTTTGATATCGAAACATTGCTGCAGGATCTCTATTCGGAAGAGATTTTGGTTCAGAAGAAGATAAAGAGCAAGATATTTAACAGGGGCTTTTATTTTGATGAAGACAGTCAGCCTGTGGTAAGGGATATTCTGATTCAGATTAAGAGAGAAGTCACTGACAAACAACATATGTATAGGGAAAGTATAAAAGCTCTGCTGCATATGTTTGTGGTGGAATTACTACGCATGGGTGACGGGGAGGATGAATTAGACAGGAAAAATCAGAAGAATATGATCATCGCACCGGCTCTTGATTATGTGGAAGAGCATTATCAGGAACTCGTTAAAGTATCCTCCATGGCAGATGCATGTAATATCAGCGAAAGCCACTTCAGAAGGGTTTTCTTAGAGAGCGTCAACATGAGGCCTTTGGATTATATCAATCTGATTCGTGTCCAAAAGGCTTGTTATTTAATACAAAAAACCAATTATTCCATGGCTGATATAGCCTTACAGACCGGTTTTGAGAATGTCTCCACCTTTAACAGGAATTTTAGGAAGTTTCTGGAGATGGCGCCCTATCAATGGAAAAAGTCTTCGGAGAATTTTGAAGCCAAGTTTACCAGGTATAAGATCAGTGCGCTAAAAGGATGGTAAGAGTCAAATATGCGCGTTTTTCAGTTGAATATGATCACTATATTCTGGCTCTCTTGATATAATGTGTATATCTTATTTAACTTTTCGAAGTGCTGGTATGACAGCCAGGATCTATTGGGAAGAAGCAGGAGGTTGTATATGAGACACATATTATATGGAGGCGACTATAATCCGGAGCAGTGGCTGGATCGGCCTGAAATCTTGGAACAAGATCTGGATTACATGATAAAGGCTCATATTAATACGGTTACACTGGGAATGTTTTCCTGGGCAGCTCTGGAACCGGAAGAAGGGGAATACCATCTGGAGTGGATGGAAAATATCGTGAATAGGCTATATGAACATGGCATTTCTACAATCTTGGGAACCCCATCCGGTGCAAGACCAAAGTGGATGTCCGACAAATATCCGGAAGTTCTTCGGGTAAATGAAAACAGAGTAAGAAATCTATTCGGTGGCAGGCATAATCATTGTTATACCTCCCCGATATATAGGGAAAAAATAAGAGGAATAAATACGAAGCTGGCAAAGCGTTTCGGTGGGAATCCGGGGGTGGTTCTGTTACACATCTCCAATGAGTACGGAGGAGAATGTCATTGTCCTCTTTGTCAGGAGGCTTTCCGTATGTGGCTGAAGGATAGATACACCACCATCGAGAACCTGAATAAGGCCTGGTGGACCACTTTTTGGAGCCATACCTATTTGTCTTTTGATCAGATTGAAAGTCCGTCATCCATGGGGGAAACAGCTCTTCACGGATTGAATCTGGACTGGAAGCGGTTCGTAACGGCTCAGACAGCAGATTTTACGCTTCATGAGATCCGCTCGTTACGTGAGGGTGGGGCAGAACAGCCAACTACGGTGAATCTGATGTATGATTATGCCGGACTGAATTATGACAAGCTGGCTGAATGTGTGGATATTATATCCTGGGACACTTATCCGGTATGGCATAAGAAGGAGGATATCTTAACCGCCCGGGACAATGGACTTCAGCATGATTACATGCGAAGCCTTAAGCATCAGCCCTTCCTGCTGATGGAATCCTGTCCGTCCAGCACGAACTGGCAGGGGGTCAGTAAACTAAAAAGACCAGGATTATTGAGTGCTGCTTCTTTTCAGGCGCTGGCACATGGTTCCGACAGCGTACTGTACTTTCAGATAAGACAAAGCCGTGGTGCATCTGAAAAATTTCATGGGGCAGTCATCGATCATTCTGGAAGAGATGATACCAGAGTTTTTCAAGAGGTAACCCAATTAGGAGATGGCCTGTCCAGGCTTTCTGAGATTGTGGGAAGTAAGGTGAATGCCTCGGCAGCGTTGATTTACGATGTTGAAAATCGTTGGGCGATGGAAGACTCTCAAGGGCCTAGAAATGATGGTTTGTTTTATCATGAAGCGGTGGTGAAATCCTATCAGGCTCTGCGTAGACAAGGACTTGACGTGGATGTCATCAGTGAACAGCAGGATATCAGTTCCTATCGGCTGGTTATTGCTCCTATGCTGTATCTCTTCCGGGAGGGAATCGAAGAGAAAATTCGAAGATTTGTGGAGAGCGGGGGTCATTTTGTGATGACGTATTGGTCTGGCATCGTTAATTCCACGGATCTATGTTATCTGGGCGGTACACCTCATGGTTTACAGGATGTGTTTGGCCTTGAGCGGACAGAGACGGACGGCCTTTATGATGGAGAGGTGAATAGATTGATTCCATCTGAGAATTCAGGCCTTTCCAAAGAATATGAGTGTAGGAATCTCTGCGATCTGTTGAAAGTGGGTACTGCCGAACCGCTGCTGCATTATGGAAGAGAGTTCTATCAGGGGACGCCTGCCGTCACTAAGAATAGGTATAAGGGTGGCACGGCCTATTATATAGGCGCCGATGCAGAACAGCAGTTTTACGATGAATTCTATCAAGTGATTACCAATGAGATTGGGATGAAATCCTTGATAGCGGGAAAGATACCGGAAGACATTGAGGTCACATCCAGGAATACAGAAAAGTTCAGATACTATTTCATACAGAATTATAAAAATGAAATGGTGGATATCAGTTGTATGAACCTGACCGGAGAAGTCATCCATGGGGACAACAAAGAAGAACTGGCTGCATATGGGACAGTGATAGTAAGAGAAGAAGTCTAATAAAAGGTAGTAACAATGGCATAAGGAGTTTCTGCAAAGAGGAGTGATGGCCTGTTTGCAGAAACTCCTTTTAATATAAAAAAATAAAAACAAGGTACCTTGACATGTTGTTTTTATAATGGTAAAATAAATTAGAATTAGATTGGCAAAGATGTGAAATTATGTGATTGTTCAAAGGGGATTCTGCTTGAACAGTTCTTTGCCATGAAAAGATGTCCAAAACAACGAGTTGCATTTATCGCATAAATCCAGTTGATAAATGCATCTCGTTGTATTATTTAAGAGAAAGAGGTAAACGTATTATGCTAAAGGAGCTTTCAAAAAGTATCAGGGAATACAAAAAAAGTTCAATTGCAACTCCGCTGCTGGTTTCTCTGGAAGTGGTGTTGGAATGTATCATTCCTTTTGTGATCGCTACTCTGGTGAATCAAATTAAGGCAGGCTGTGAGCTACAGGTGATTCTTGGCTATGGACTGGTACTTGTGGCCATGGCAGGATTTTCTCTCCTGTTTGGCGCATTGGCTGGAACCACCTGTGCCACAGCCTCGTGCGGTCTGGCCAGAAATCTCAGAAAGGATATGTTCTATAAGATTCAGGACTATTCTTTTGAGAATATCGACAAATTTTCAACATCTTCGCTTGTGACCAGAATCACCACTGATGTGACCAACGTGCAGAACGCCTACATGATGATCATTCGTACGGCGATTCGCTGTCCGCTGATGCTGATTTTCGCTTTTATCATGGCATTCGTTATGGGCGGAAGAATGGGAACTATCTTTTTGTTCGTAGCGCCATTTCTGGCATTTGGATTGTTTTTAGTCATACGGAAAACCATGCCTCTGTTCAAGAGGGTGTTCAAAAAGTATGATAATCTGAATAATTCCATCCAAGAAAATGTTAAGGCCATGAGGGTTGTAAAGTCCTATGTGCGTGAAGATTACGAAAAGGAAAAATTCGGACTTGCCGCGTCAGATGTCTGTGCCGACTTCACAAAGGCGGAAAGAATTCTGGCTTTGAATAACCCTATGATGCAATTTTGTATCTATACGGTTATGATATTTGTATTATCCTTTGGATCTTATACGATTATCACATCCAGAGGTGTTGATCTGGATGTAGGACAGTTTTCCGCGCTGCTCACCTATAGCTTCATGATTTTACAGAGTCTTATGATGCTTTCCATGGTTTTCGTAATGATTACGATGGCAACGGAATCAGCGAAGAGAATTGTTGAAATCTTACAGGAAAAAAGCACTCTTGCCAATCCGGAACAGCCAATTTATGAAGTTCAGGACGGTTCTGTCGATTTTGAGGACGTCAACTTCAAATATTCGAAGAAGGCGGAACGTATGTCTCTGGCTGATATTAGTTTTCACATTAATTCAGGAGAGACCATTGGTATCATCGGAGGAACAGGTTCCTCAAAATCTTCATTAATACAGCTGATTTCACGTCTGTATGATGCCACAGAGGGAGTGGTGAAGGTAGGCGGTATTGATGTTACTCAATATGATCTGGAGACCTTGAGAAACCAGGTTGCCGTAGTTTTGCAGAAGAATATCCTGTTTTCCGGTACAATCAGGGAGAATTTGCGCTGGGGTAACAAGGAGGCAACCGATGAAGAGTTGGTTCATGCCTGTAAATTAGCCCATGCCGATGAATTTATCACACAGTTCCCCATGGAGTATGACACTTACATAGAGCAGGGCGGTGCCAATGTTTCCGGAGGACAGAAACAGAGATTGTGTATTGCCAGAGCATTGTTGAAGAAACCCAAGATATTGATTATGGATGACTCCACCAGTGCGGTGGATACGAAAACGGATGCCATGATTCGAAAAGCTCTTCGTGAGTTTATTCCGGAGACGACAAAGATTATCATTGCCCAGCGTATTTCATCGGTGCAGGATGCGGATCGGGTCATCGTAATGGAGGGCGGTACCATCAACGCGATTGGCAATCATGAAGAACTTTTAGCTACTAATGAAATCTACAAGGAGATTTTCGAATCTCAGAACAAGGCAGGTGATGACGATGAAGAGTAGGGCAGTTAAAAAAGGAACAACCTTAAGAGTGATCAAGACCCTGCTGGGGTTTTATCCGATTATGATGCCTGCGACGATCATCTGTATCATATTCAGCGCAATCGTTGGGGCTATTCCCGCTATTTTCATGCAGAATGTTATAGCGGTTGTGGAGAGGAGCTGGCAGAGTGGTGACTGGAATTCGGTCAGCAAAGAAATCTTTTCATTTGTTATGTTGCTTGCAACTTTTTATGTCTTATCCTTGTTATCATCGTTGGCATTCAATCAGATGATGGCATTTATCACACAGGGATCATTAAAAAAGCTGCGTGAGAAAATGTTCAGCGGTATGCAGGACTTACCTGTTAAATATTTCGACACCCACAACCATGGTGATATCATGAGTCATTATACCAATGATATCGATACACTGCGTCAGATGATATCCCAGAGTTTTCCGCAGCTTATGATTTCCACAATTACGGTATGTACCGTATTTTCAATCATGGTTTATTTCTGTCTGTGGCTGGCCCTGGTAGTGCTGGCAGGTGTTGCGATCATGCTGATAATCACTAAAAAAATCGGTGGAAATTCCGCCAGATATTTCTTCAGACAGCAGGATTCCCTGGGAAGGGAAGAAGGCTTTGTGGAAGAAATCATGAATGGACAGAAGGTTGTTAAGGTATTCTGCCATGAGGAAGAAAGTAAAGCTGATTTTGACAGGATCAATGATCGATTGTTTGAGGAATCCCAGCGTGCGAATAAGTATGCCAATACCCTGGGCCCTATCCTGAACAACATAGGAAATGTGCTTTATGTAGTGGTTGCCCTGGTGGGAGGAATTCTGTTGCTCACAGGTGTGCCGAATGTGAGCATATCCGGATTGGCAATCAGCATCAGTGTTGTTGTTCCATTTTTGAATATGACAAAGCAGTTTGCAGGAAATGTCAACCAGGTATCACATCAGATCAATGCAGTGGTCATGGGACTCGCGGGCGCACAGCGTATCTTTTCCCTGCTCGATGAGCAGGCGGAAGAGGATCATGGATATGTGACTCTTGTCAATGCCAAAGAGGTGGATGGAGAGATTGTGGAATGCGAAGAGCGCACCGGAATCTGGGCGTGGAAACATCCTCATCAGGATGGAACATTGACCTATACCAAACTGATTGGTGATGTGAGGTTGCATGATGTGGACTTCGGTTATGTGGAGGATAAGATGGTTCTTCATAATATCACACTCTATGCGGAACCTGGAACCAAGGTTGCCTTTGTGGGTGCCACGGGCGCAGGAAAGACAACGATTACCAATCTGCTGAATCGATTTTATGATATCGATGACGGAAAGATACGATATGATGGAATTAATATCACCAAAATTAAGAAGGGTGATCTGAGAAGTTCCCTTGGTGTTGTTCTGCAGGATACAAACCTGTTTACAGGAACGGTGATGGACAATATCCGCTATGGTAAACTAGATGCCAGTGATGAGGAATGTATAGATGCGGCAAAGCTGGCAGGTGCCCATGATTTCATCACCCGTCTACCGGAAGGATATCAGACAATGCTTACCGGTAACGGAAGTAACTTGTCCCAGGGACAACGACAGCTGCTCGCTATCAGCAGGGCTGCTGTGGCGGATCCTCCGGTTATGATATTGGATGAGGCAACCTCTTCCATCGATACTCGTACCGAGGCTATCGTGCAGCGTGGCATGGATGCCTTGATGAAGGGCAGAACCGTATTTGTTATCGCCCACCGTCTGTCAACCGTGAAAAACTCTGATGTCATCATGGTGATGGAGCAGGGACGTATCATCGAACGGGGAAGCCATGAAAAATTGATCGAAGAAAGAGGCAAATATTATCAGCTTTATACAGGGGCATTTGAGCTGGAATAGCAGGAAGAAAAGTTGAATAGTACTTCTTAATCTTGCCTGTGTTATGGCCGTGACTTTACGGATCTGGATATTCAGATATGATTCGTAAAGTTGCGGCCATTTTATGTCATTTTTTGGAAAGTTTTTCGCCGTTTATAATTCAAAAGTGGTATAATTAAAGTAAAATAAATTATAGGATAATTACGTGGCGTCCGATGATGCAGTTGGTATCGGTGAAGAAGTAAAGAGGAACGGAGACCGAGTTCAAGTGGGAGATGTTAAGGATGAAATAAGCGTTTTATTTGACGGATGGGAGGAGACCATGGTATGGTCCTGTCTTCAGGGGCATATGGGACATGTTGTGACGGACGGGAAGAGGCCTCCAAAAGCAGCTCAGGTTGTAATCGGAGATTTCTGTTTCTTTGCCGGTCAGCCGGACGAGAAATTGATCAGGCAGGCTGGTGCACCCATTCTTACACCTCAAAATGAGGCGTGGTGTCAAAAGATAGAGCAGGTATTGGGAGGGCGAATCTATAAAACAACCAGATATTCCATAAAGAAAGAGCCAGAGGTGTTTGAGCCTCAAAGACTTATAGGTTTTACCAAAGCGATTCCCCAGGGATATGAATTGAAGATGATAGACAGGGATATTTATAACAGTGTCATAGGCCAGGAATGGTCCCGGGATTTATGTTCTCAGTTTGAAGAATTTGAGGACTTTTATGAAAGAGGGCTTGGTGTTGTTGCGCTCCATAAAGGGAGCCCCGTATCCGGTGCATCTTCCTATACCATATATTCCGGCGGAATTGAGATAGAGATCGATACGAAACCTGAGTTTCGAAGGAAGGGGCTGGCCAGAGCCTGTGGAGCAAAACTTATATTAGAATGTTTGGACAGGGGATTATATCCCAGCTGGGATGCCCATGATTTACGTTCTGTGGCTTTGGCAGAACAATTAGGATATCATAGAAATGCAGAATACCCAGTTTATATGAAGCAGTGAAGAGAGGATCCATAGACCTTCCCAGTGGCGCAGAAATTACTGATTTCTACGCAGTAGTATAGGAAACCGATGATGAAAGAGAAAGGATTGGTTGGGAGGTGATACATATGAAGAAAAAAATAAGTTGTTGTGGTGTGATATGTTCGGAATGTCGTCATTATCAAAGTGTATGTGAGGGCTGTCCCGAGTCAAATGGGAGGACATACTGGTTGGAATATGCGGAGGAATCCACCTGCGCTATCTACAGATGTTGTATAAAGACGAAGCACTATCCACACTGCGGCAAATGTAGCGCCTTTCCCTGCAATCATTACGATTTGGATGATCCGACAAAAACTGTGAAGGAAAATGAAGAAGCTCACCGCAAACAAAAGGAACAGCTAAAGCGGCTGAGAAACTTGTAAGGTAAATGATCGCAGAAAACCATAAGAAAGCTGATATCCATCATAGGGATGATGGATATCAGCTTTCTTATGGTTCAATCAGACCAGCTGTATCTTATATTTTTCCAGCCAGTAATTGACCTGAAGATAGAAGGCCAGCATCTGGGGACCGGCCATCAATTGACCGTAAAAGGGTTTCCCATAGTCGGAGGGACTGTTGATAAATGCATGAACTTTTTTTGAATCTAAAAACTGTCGTATCGGTGCCTGGGGGTCGGCCAGGACTTCTTTCAGATGGTTGCCCAGAAGTTGTTCGTAGGCGGGATCGTAGGTTTTGGGGTATGGGCTCTTTTTCCGCCATAAGACTTCTTCTGGCAGTAATCCTTGGCCGGCATGCCGCAGAAGGCCCTTGACGATGCCGTCTGGGCATTTCATCTTCCAGGGGACGTTCCATAGGTATTCCACAATTCGATGATCGGCCAGTGGCACTCTGGCTTCCAGGCCGGAGTACATGCTGGTACGGTCCATTCGGTCCAGAAGCGTTACCATAAACCAACGAAGATTAAGATAGGAGATCTCCCGTCTGCGTTTTTCTTCTTGTGGTTCTTCGGCCAGAACTGGAGTTTCGTGGATTGTTTTTTCATAGGCGGCATGAGCATAATCTTCCAGAGGCAGTTCATGTATCACATCGTCGGATAGCAGGATTTTACGGGGCTCCATGCTTTTGGACCAGGGGAAGTTATCTGATTCAAAGTCCTCTTTTCTGTGGAACCAGGGGTAGCCGCCGAAGATTTCATCGGCACATTCTCCAGTCAGGGTCACTTTGTTGTAGTCCACCACCTGGGAACAGAAGTAGAGCAGGGAGGATTCCACATCTGCCATGCAGGGCAGGTCCCTGGCATCCACTGCCTTGAACAGATAGTCAATCAATTCCATATTATTGCATTCCAGAAAGCGATGGTTGGTGTTTGAATAGTCAACCATCTTCTCCACCCAGGGGCGGTCCTGGGAAGGCTGGAAGGAGTTGGACTGGAAGTACTTGTGATTGTCTTTAAAGTCGAAGGAGAAGGTGTTCAGTACCTTTCCTTGTTTCTTCAGCTCTTTTGCACAGATGGCCGTCACCAAGCTGCTGTCCACACCGCCGGAGAGAAAGGTGCTGATGGGAATGTCGGAGAGCATTTGCTTCTTCACGGAATCCTCCACCAGCCAGGCGGTCTTTTCCACGGTTTGATCAAACGTATCTTCATGGGGATGGCTCTCAAGCTTCCAATAGATGCTATGAGTGCAGCCATGCCTGCCAAAACACAGGAATTCTCCGGGAAGTACTTCCAGCACGTCTTTGAATACTCCTTTTCCATAAGATTTTGCAGGTCCCAGGGCAAAGATCTCGCACAGGCCTTCCTGGTCAAGGCGGGGGGAGAATCCGGGGTACTGGAATAACCCTTTGATTTCTGAAGAAAAGACGATCGTCTGGTCTAACATGGTATAGAACAACGGTTTTATACCCAAACGGTCCCGGAACAAGAGAAGATGCTCCTTGCGGGAATCCCAGATGGCGATGGCGAAAATCCCATTCAGCCGCTTTACGTATTCTGCACCGTATCTCATATAACCCACCAGAATCACTTCTGTATCGCTGGTGGTATCGAATTCTTCCCCTTCTTTTTTTAGCTCATCTTTCAACACCTGCATATTGTAAATTTCGCCATTGAAGATGATAGCGCATTCTCCCGAAGCATGTTTCCTGGTCATGGGCTGGTGCCCAGTCAGCAGGTCGATGATTTCCAACCGCACCTGGGCCAGCCCGCAGCCCTGGCTCAGGTAGATTCCTTCGTCATCCGGACCTCTGCGTTTTTGCGCCCGGTTCATCTGGTTTAATATGTTGCTCCATTTTACGGAGTCTTTCTCAAAATCATCATATGGATTACAAAATCCTGCAATTCCGCACATGGTTGCTCCTTTCCATAAGGGTGTTACGAGTTTGATTTGGATATTGGCATTTTAAAAGTGTGTCTGAAACCAGATGGATCCTTGCAGTGTATATGGTTTCAGACACACTTTGCTGTAGCTAAGAGGAATGCCCTACTGAATCACGGGCTGGTATTGCTTACCCTCTATGGCAGCTTCTAAAGCAGGAATTAACAACTCGGTATGAGCAATCATGGAGTTGGGCTTTTTTCCCGGATTGTCCTGTCCAAAGGGGACGAAATAGATGTGTTTGGAATTCATCAGCATACCAATGTTTTTCATGTTAATTCCCAGGGCATCGTTGGTGGAGAGGGATACCACCAGGGGTTTCTCATTTCGGAGATGAGCCTTGGCGGCCATCAGAACCGGAGTATCGGTGATGCCATTGGCCAGCTTTGCGATGGTATTGCCGGTGCATGGCAGAATTACAAGAATATCCAGAAGGCTTTTGGGGCCGATGGGCTCCGCCTGGACGATGGTCATCATAGGTTCGATTCCGGTGATGCGCCTGGCATCGGCAACAAAATCATGGGCATTGCCAAATCGGCTGTCTATGGTCTGGGCAGCATCGGAGAAGATGGTTTGCACCTCGGCACCTTCCTCAACCAAATTCTGTAATTCTGTAAACACCTTATCGTAAGTGCAGAAGGAACCGGTAAAAGCCACGCCTACTTTTTTACCTTTTAATTTCATATCCATTACTCCTTATGAATTCGTTATAGTTTATGGGTCACGATCTGTATCATTGACTCCGCGGAAGACTTTGGTGCATATCTGCCTGGAAGGCCTGGACAGAGATATGCTGATCTGCCCAGTTCTTTGGCGGCGTTGTAATCCACGCCGCCCGGGGCGGAGGCGATGTCAATGATGAGGGCATCAGGATGCAGTTTTTCCAAAAGGGGTCTTGTAATCAGCACTTCTGGTATAGTATTAAAGACAAAGGGGAAGCGGTTCAGGTTCTGGTCAAGCCGACAGACATCGATGGCCTCATCCACGAGGATTTCAGCTTCCGCTCTGGCAATAGGGTTTCTTGCACAGACGGTAACCTGGCAGAACATACCTTTTAGGTAAGAGGCCAGGGTCTTGCCGCATCTCCCGTACCCCAAAATCAGGCAGGGGCTGCGGTGAAGATTGAGAGGGCTTTTGGAAATTGCTTCGGAGATTGCTCCTTCGGCTGTGGCAATGGTGTTATAGAGTGCCGCCTCCTCTTCTTTCATGAAATCGCAGGTGTGGATTCCCCTTTCTGTTAAAGCTGCATCATAGGATGGGGGAATGCAGCCCGCGAATAAATATTGTCCTTTCTGCAGTGATGATGTTAATGTCTCCAGGGTAAGGTCTGTCATTGTTGTCTGATGGTTAAATAGCTGGTTTCGTATCATGGGAATGGGCGCTAAGATAGCAGAAGCGCTGCGGACAGCTTCTTCCAAGGAAGAGGCATGGCGGATGGAAGGGTTCCTGTTGTCAACACACAGCGCATATTCACAAACCGTATATCCAAGTGAGGCCAATCCTTCGCAGAGGTATACCTGCCTCAGATCTCCTCCAATAACGGCAAAATTACAATTTTTATTATTCAAAGCCTGACTCCTTGTTGTCTGAACTCTTATTTACTATATGTGGAAGAGGAAAAATATGTAACTTTGGAATTGTTGTCAAATTGAATCTCATCCGGTACGCACTGAGACAGGTGTTGGGAGTTAATGGGGATTGACAAATTCGTCCACATCTAATATGGTTACATTGGAGCTGCAACAAATGGAATACATAGAAAAGACGATGTATTTGGCGGCTCAGAACAAGAAAAATAAAGTAAGGAGATATGACAGGAGTATGGGATTTTCTTTAGATGTAAGTGTACCAGCACTGACGGTATTCCTTCAGGGGCTGGTCAGTTTCTTTTCACCATGTGTATTGCCGCTGATACCCCTTTATATTGGTTATTTGTCGGGAGGCACACGTAAGGTTGGAGAGGATGGAAAGGTAACTTATCAACGTAGCAAAGTAATGGTTAACACGTTGTTTTTTATATTAGGTGTGAGTTTTACCTTCTTTTTGTTAGGTTTGGGTGTCTCTGCCGTGGGGAGATTCTTCAACAGCAATCAGATGATGTTTGCCAGAATTGGCGGGATCATAGTCGTTCTATTTGGGCTTTTTCAACTGGGCATATTCGGAAAGTCCAAGGTGTTGGGGAAAGAGCACAGGCTTCCCTTTCGTCTGAATACCATGGCGATGTCACCCTGGGTGGCACTGATTATGGGATTTACCTTTAGTTTTGCGTGGACACCTTGTGTGGGTCCGGCATTGGCAAGTGTTTTGCTGATGGCGGCCTCTGCCAGTACGAAGGTGGCGGGGTTCGCTCTAATCGGCGTGTATACATTGGGATTTGTACTTCCATTCCTGGCTGTGGGATTATTTACCAGCACACTTCTGGAGGTGTTTAAGAAGCATGCCAAGGTAGTTCAATACACGGTGAAGATTGGTGGCGTTTTGATGATTGTCATGGGACTTATGATGTTTACCGGTAAGATGAACGCCATAACGGGTTATTTGTCCGATATCTCAACACCTGGACAGAAGGAAAGCAGTGCTGACAAGGGAGAAGATAAGGCTGTTATGGATAAATCTGGGGAAGACGGGGCACAGAAAGGAAATACCAGCCCGGATGAGTCTGGTAATTCGGGCAATGAAGAACAGGAGAAAGAGGAGTTACCGGATATATATGATTTTACCCTGGTGGATCAATACGGGGAATCTCATACCCTTTCAGAATATAAAGGTAAAACTGTATTTCTGAACTTCTGGGCCACCTGGTGCCCGCCCTGCCGTGCGGAGATGCCTGATATCCAGAAGATTTATGAAGAATATAACAACGAAGAGGAGGGTGACCTGGTGGTGCTTGGAATCGCGGCCCCGGAATATGGCAGCGAAGTATCCGAGGAAGGAATCAAAGATTTCCTTGAAGAAAATGGATATACCTATCCAGTATTGATGGATCCGGGCGGAGAGATATTTACCGAATATGGAATCTATTCTTATCCCACGACTTTTATGATCAACAAAGAGGGTAAAGTATTTGGTTATGCCTCCGGCCAGTTGAACGAAGATACCATGAGAAGTATCATAAGGCAGACCATGGAAGGAAAGAAATAGTTATAAACAGATGCAATACTCATCTTATGCTATTAACAACCTCCGGGGATGCGCATGACGAATGTGGTTTGTCCTTTTTTATGGTAAAAGCTTGAAAAACAGCGGGTATCGAGATATAATATAGCCAATGCGTGCATTCTTGTGAAAAAGTGTGCTTTTAAGTAATCAAGAATACCGGAGGAAGATATGGCAGGAACAATACAGCAGATTGCAGAACTGGCGGGGGTATCCCGGGGAACCGTGGATAGAGCCCTTAACAACCGTGGAAGGATAAAACCGGAGGTGGCAGCCAGGATAGAACAGATTGCCGAAGAAATCGGCTATGTGCCCAGACATCAGAGAAGAGTTGGGGCGGCAGTTAATAGCGGAGAAGGAGAGGGCATTAAACGGGTGGGGGTTATTACCCAGCTGTCTCAGTCATCTTTTATGATAGAGGTAAATCGGGGAATAGAAGAAGCTAGGAAAAAGTTGGAAAATCTAGGAATAGAAGTACTGTTGAAGGAAAGCACTTCTGTGGACGAGGAAGAGCAGCTCCGCTTTATTGAGGAATTGGATGCGGAAAACATCGATGCACTGGCGCTCATGCCGGTGGAGAGTAATAATATCCGCATACGGCTCAATCGGCTGATAAGCGAAAAGGAAATTCCTGTAGTGACATTTAATACCGACATTGTCGGGACGAAGCGCAGCTGCTTCGTAGGCCTGGACAATTGGAAAAGTGGACAGACCGCTGCAGGGCTGATGGGGATGATGATGCAGGGAAGGGGTAAAGTACTGGGTATTACCGGATATTTCTCCAACAGTGCCGGAAGCCGGCGGATGGACGGTTTTTTAGAGGAGATGAAAAAAAGTTTTCCGAACATGGAACTTGTGGGGGTACAGAGCAGCTTCGACCACACCGATGAGGTACAGAAAATCATCGTAAATGCTATGACTGCATTTCCTGATCTGGAAGGTATTTTCATGGCTTCCGGCGGGCAGGCCGGAGTGAAAAAGGCTTTTGAACATCTGAAACTAGAGAAGCGTCCCCATGTGATTATCTATGATCTGACCCCTAAGAATGAAAAGGCACTTCTAGAGGGAACCGTTGATTTCCTCATCGACCAGGAGGGTTATGAGCAAGGTTATAGGGCCTTGTCCCTATTGGCGGATAAACTGCGTTGGGAAAAGGATCCCGATAAGGAATATATGTACACCGAAATTAATATTAAAAATAAATATAATCTTTAGTGTTCTTCCCTTCACGATAGGGAGTCAAAAATCAATTCTAACAATTAAGAAAAGGCCTTCGCCGGAGTTCGTCTTCGGCGAAGGCCATCTGTTTTTCTGGATAAGATTCACCTTACACCCTTGAGCTTAAGAAATAATTATTAAATTTGGCTTTCGTACCTTGCATAAGAGGGAATGAGGCCATTATTTATTCGCCTGGGAAAAGCACGCAAATAAAGCACGCAAAATACCTGTGAAATGTGACAAAAAATGCTGAAAAAATTGTGCAAAACATGAAAGAAATTAAAAAAATAGAATTCGACTTGCTTCTGTTATGTCGCGTGTGGTAATATGAACACACAGAATAAGCACATAAAAGCACGCAAATACAATAAAGCACGCAAAAGTAAGTAAGCAGAATGGAGGAAATATTATGAAGTATGTAGAATTTGATGAATCCAGACCGATGGATCTTGTTCTCCTGGGACGAGTGGCCATTGATTTTAATCCGGCCTACAACGATCAGGTAAAAGAAGAGTTCAAACCATTAAAAAAGGTTCATATGTTTGAAAAATTCGTAGGAGGATCTCCGGCCAATATAGCAGTAGGGGTTACCAGACACGGAATGAAGGCAGGTTTCTTCGGCAAGGTATCCGATGATCAGTTTGGAGATTACGTGGTGGATTACTTTGATGAGGAAGGGATTGACACCTCTCGTATCACCAGATGTACCAACGGGGAGAAGCTGGGACTGACCTTTACCGAGATGCTTTCTCACAAGGAAAGCAGCATCCTGATGTACAGAAATGCCATCGCCGATCTACAGCTTCATGTGGATGATATCGATGAAGCATACATTAAACAGACAAAGGCCCTCCTTATTTCAGGCACCGCTCTTGCGGAGAGCCCCTCCAGAGAGGCTGCTCTCAAAGCAGTGATGCTGGCAAAGAAAAATAATACGAAGATTATCTTCGATATCGATTACCGTGAGTATAACTGGAAAAACGAGGACGAAATTGCGATCTATTATTCCATGGTAGCGAAGGAAGCGGATATCATCATGGGATCCAGGGAAGAGTTTGACTTAACCGAAAAGCTGATACAGCCAGGTATGTCTGACAAAGAGTCGGCGGCGGTATGGCAGGGATACAACGCCAAGATCGTGGTGATCAAGCATGGCATGAAGGGATCCACCGCCTATACTTGTGACGGACAGAGTTATTCCATCAAGCCATTTCCGGTGGAAGCCAGAAAAGGTTTCGGGGGCGGAGATGGGTACGGCTCTGGATTCTTATACGGATTGTACCAGGGCTGGGAAGTGATTGACTGCCTGGAATTTGGTTCCGCGGAAGCGTCCATGATGGTGAGGAGCAACAACTGTTCCGATTCCCTTCCGGGACCGGATGAAGTACACGCTTTTATTCAAGAAGAGAAAGAGAAATTTGGCGAGATGATAGCCAGAGCATAATAGATAGAATTATAATAGAAAAGGAGCGTTAAGCATGGAAAATACAACGAGAATGACAGTTGCACAGGCAATTGTGAAATTCCTGGATCAGCAATACGTATCCATGGACGGGGTGGAAACGAAGTTTGTAGAAGGGTTCTTTACCATATTCGGACATGGAATCGCAGTAGGCTTAGGTGAGGCTCTGGATACGAACCCGGGCCAGCTTAAGGTGCTGCAGGGCAGGAATGAGCAGGGGATGTGCCACACTGCCATCGCATTTGCAAAGCAGAACAATAGAAGAGCCATCATTCCCTGTGCCTCCTCGGTGGGACCTGGTGCTGCCAATATGGTGACCGCATGTGCCACAGCTACGGTAAATAATATTCCGCTGCTGGTATTCCCGGCGGATACATTCGCTTCCCGGCAGCCGGATCCGGTTCTTCAGCAGCTGGAGCAGAGCAACAGCCTGGCTACTACCACAAATGATGCTTTTAAGCCGGTTTGTAAATACTGGGATAGAATTAGCCGTCCGGAGCAGATCATGACGGCCCTGATCAACGCCATGCGTGTTCTGACCGATCCGGCTGAGACAGGAGCCTGCTGTATCGCACTTCCTCAGGACGTGGAAGGAGAATCCTACGATTACCCAGACTATTTCTTCCAGAAACGGGTACATAGAATCACTCGTCCGGCTGCTGTGCAGGAGGAAGTGGAAGATATTGCCGAAATCATTGCCAATGCGAAGAAACCGCTGCTGATTGTAGGCGGAGGTGTAAGATATTCTGAAGCAGGGGAGACCGTGGAGAAGTTCTGTGAAGAATTTCGTATTCCATTTGGAGAGAGTCAGGGAGGCAAGAGTGCCTGCAAGTCCAGTCATCCCTATTGTCTTGGTGGTATCGGCGTAACCGGAACCTATGCTTCCAACGTCATCGCTAAGGACGCGGATGTGGTGATTGCCGTGGGATCCAGATTGTCCGACTTTACCACAAGTTCCAAGCACTTGTTTAAAAAGGATGGGGTTAAGATTGTGACCATCAATAATTGTCGTTTCCATGCCTATAAGATGGATGCGGTAAAGGCGGTGGGAGATGCAAAGGCAACCCTGGAATTATTAGCAGAGAACCTCAGGAACAGGGGCTATGTGTCCGCTTACAGTGGAGAGATAGAAGATGCAAAAGCCGTGTGGGATAATGAGATGGAGCGATTGGGCAAAATTGAATATACCGGTGACGACTTTGAGCCGATGATCCAGGCAAGAGATCCGCGGACCATTCCGGAATTTGTCAAGCTGACAGGCGGCTATATCACGCAGACTGCAGCCTTGGCCGCAATCAACAGGACCATTGAAAAAGATGCTACAATCATCACCGCAGGCGGATCACTCCCAAGCTGTATGCAGCGTATGTGGAGAACGGATAAGAGAGGCGGATATCATGCGGAATATGGATATTCCTGTATGGGATATGAGGTGGCCGCAACATTGGGCGTGAAATTCGCGGAGCCGGACAACGAGGTGTACTGCGTGGTAGGTGATTCCAGCTTCCAGATGCTTCACAGCGAAATCATGACCATCATGCAGGAGAGAAAGAAAGTAAATATCCTGATCTTTGATAACTGTGGATTTGGATGTATCAATAACCTGGAGATGAACCATGGAATCGGAAGCCTGGCCACTGAGTTCCGATATACCGACGGGAAGAAGCCTGCCGGTGACCTGATTCCGGTGGACTACGCTAAGATCGGTGAAGGTTATGGATTGAAAACCTATACCTGTAAGACCATTGATGAGTTGGTCGATGCCCTGGAAGATGCCAAGAAACAAGAGATTGCTTGTCTCTTTGATCTAAAGGTAATTCCGAAGACCATGACCGATGGATACGAATCCTGGTGGAACGTGGGAATTGCAACCACATCTGAAAAGGAAAGCGTTAGAGAGGCCTGCGCAGAAGTGCTGAAATGCCGTGATGAAGCCAGGGATTATTAAAAATAGATGACTCATTCAATATTTTTAGAGAGCAGAAGGAGGAAGGATAAAGTTATGGGAAAAATATTTGGATATCCTGAATTTGATGTATCAGGTGAGAAAATCCTCACCACCTATGAAAATGAATACAAAGAGATGATGATGGACATCCGTGTATACAAATTAAAAGCAGGAGAAAAGCGTACGTTTGTAAAGCAGGGGGAGGAAATGGCAGTCCTGTTGCTTTCCGGCAAAGTCACATATGAATCTGTGGGGATTAAACAGGAAGTCAGCAGAAGTGATGTGTTCACTGAGGGACCCTGGTGTGTCCATGCCTGCACCGGCACAACGGTTGTAGTATCCGCCCAGGCTGATTCCGAGATACTGGTACAGTGTACCAAAAATGAAACGGAATTCGCAGCAAAATTATATGCTCCCGAAGATGCTCCCTGGGGATATTCCAGTGTGGGTAAATTCGGAAATGTGGCAAAGCGTAGGGTAAATACCATATTTGATCACGATATTGCACCTTATTCTAATATGGTATTGGGTGAGGTTTTGAATGACAGGGGAAACTGGTCCGGATATCTGCCTCACAGACATCCACAGCCTGAAACCTATTACTTCAAATTTGACCGTCCGGAAGGATTTGGAGCAAGTTTTGTGGGAGATCAGGTGTTCAAAAGTACCGACGGAAGTTTTTCTGCCATACCGGGAGGTGAGCTGCATCCTCAGGCGGCAGCACCCGGATTCCAGATGTATACCTGTTGGATGATCCGTCATATCGATGGCAATCCATGGCTACAGACGGACCGCTGTGAAGACGAACGATATACCTGGCTCCATGATGCTGAGTTTTAAGTAAAAATGAGAAGCCTGTATGATTAATGCAAAAAGACGATCTAATCAATGATCGTCTTTTTGCATTAGGACTATTCGGGGATGGTATAGGCATTTCGGATGATGATGTCCGTGTACTGGAATTCCCCTTTGGGCTGTTCCCCATGAAATAATAGACGGAACAGAATCATCACCGGCTCATAGCCCTGGACGAAGGCGTCTTGTCCGATTAGCAGGTTGATGATGCCACTTTCCAGAAGTTCATAATTTTTGCCCATGAAATCGTTGGCTATCATCTTGATTCTGTTTGTTTTGCGATAAGATCGAAGAGCCTTGCACACGCCTTCCTCTCCGTGAGATGTCATGTAGATCCCAGTTAGATTGGGATGTTTATCCAGCACTTTTTTCGTGACTTTTTCGGCCACTTCATTATCTTCATAACAGTATTCGAGGTCCACCACCTGAATTCCCGGATACTGCTTTTTGATTTCCCCGCAGAATCCTATGACCCGATTGTTCAGGGAGGGATTGGTGCTATATCCTGATATGACCGCTACTTTTCCGTTGGCCCCAATCAGTTCCCCCATCAGGCCGGCAGCGGCCCTTCCGCACTGGAGGGAATTTTGACCGACGAAACAAAGTCTTTCGGTGTCCTGAATGTCCGAATTAAAGGTTACGATTGGGATTTCATATTCTTCGACAAACAGATTGATATGTAACTTTACCTCTTCGTCTTCCACCGGCACCATTGCTATGGCTTTCGCACCCTCTGCCTTCAACTGTTCCATGGTGTTGATGGTCTCTCTGACATTGTTGTGAGAGACCTTGCAGATAACGACTTCACAGCCCAGGGTACCCACTTCGGCTTTTGCATTTTCCACACCTTTCAGAACCTCTATCATAAATGGCGTCTCCGGGTTTTGCAGGATCACCCCTATTTTTATTTTGTTTTTGCTCATGGAGAGGGCACGTCCCAGCTGATTGGGCTGATAGCCCAGTTCATCTGCGATTCTCTTGATGCGTTCTGAAACTTCCGGGTTAATCCTTCCACGGTTATTCAAGGCACGATCCACAGTTCCTCTTGATACGCCTGCGGCATCGGCAATCTGTCTTATTGTTACACCCATTGAATTCTCCTTAGTCCCGGGAACCAAAGGACCTGTTGTAATCCTGCGTTCCTGGGCACGCTTAATCTTATTTTATTATATAGACCATCCGGGAAATATGCAAGTGTGGGAAGGGGGATTTTCGTGAGATTGCATAGGATTTTTGCTCAGGAATTATATAATATTCCCTGTTGCGTTTCCGGGCACGCGGTGATAAGATAATGATATAGCGTGTCCGTACACGCAAAAGAAAAGCCGGAAGAAAAAGGAGAAGAAAACCATGATAAAAGTTGGTATTATCGGAGCGGGAAGAATTGGAAAAGTGCATATCACAAGTATTTGCACAAGGGTAAAAGAAGCCGTGATTAAGACCGTGGCGGACCCATATATGAATGAGGAGACCGCCACATGGGCAAAGGGGATGGGTGTGGAGCATACAACCAAGGAGTATAAGGAGATTATCGATGATCCTGAAATCGATGCAGTTTTAATCTGTTCCTCTACGGACACCCATTCTCCCATCTCCCTGGAGGCCATTCGGGCGGGTAAGCATGTGTTCTGTGAAAAGCCTATCGATCATGACGTGGATAAAATTAAAGAAGTCATCGCCGCCCTGGAGGGTACAAGATTAAAGTATCAGGTGGGATTTAACCGCAGATTCGACCATAATTATGAGGCCGTACAGCAGGCCGTTGCAGCCGGAAAAATAGGCAGGCCGGAAATCATTAAAATCACATCCAGGGATCCGGAGCCCCCCGGCATCGACTATGTAAAGAGTTCCGGCGGCATCTTCTTGGATATGACTATCCATGATTTTGATATGGCTCGCTTTCTGGCCGGCTGCGATGCGACGGAAGTCTATGTCCAGGGGGCCAATCTGGTGGATCCTGCCATTGGTGAGGCAGGGGATCTGGATACGGCCGTAATCACCATGCAGATGGAGAATGGAGCCATTGCCGTGATTGATAACAGCAGAAGGGCGGTCTATGGATATGATCAGAGGGCTGAGGTCTTTGGCTCCGAGGGAATGGTAGCCATGGAAAATGACAGCCAGTCATCGGCAGTGGTCAGCAATGCCGAGGGAGTGACGAAAGAAAAGCCAGTGTTCTTCTTCCTGGAAAGATATCTAGAAGCCTATGGAAAGGAAATTACCGCTTTCCTGGATGCGATCATCAAGGATAAAGAGACTCCACTTACGGTTGCGGATGGGCTGAAACCGGTATTAATGGGGCTGGCCGCCAGGAAATCCTACGAAGAACACAGACCGGTCAAGATAGCAGAAATCATGTGAGAAGGGAGAGAAATCATGTTTGACAAGCAGAAAGTGAGATTGGGGATTGCACCCATCGCATGGACCAATGATGATCTGCCGGATCTGGGCAGAGAGAATACCTTTGAGCAGTGTGTCAGTGAGATGGCCCTTGCCGGATTCACGGGAACGGAAGTGGGGAACAAGTACCCCAGGGATCCCAAAGTCCTGAAAAAGGCCCTTGCCCTAAGAGGGATGGAAGTCTGTAACCAGTGGTTTTCATCCTTCCTCATCACGAAACCCTTTGAAGAGGTGGAAAAGGAGTTTCGTGCACAGTTAAGATTTTTAGAGGCTATGGGCGCCAAGGTCATCGGTGTATCGGAGCAGAGCCACAGCATACAGGGACTTAAGAATACTCCTGTTTTCGGTCAGAAGTATGTGATGAACGATGGGGAGTGGGAAACGCTCTGTACCGGTTTAAACAGGTTGGGTAAAATTGCAAAAGAGGAATATGGAATCGCCTTGACCTTCCATCATCATATGGGAACCGTGGTGCAGAACGCCTATGAGGTGGAATGCATGATGGAGAATACGGACAGCGACTATGTGAGCCTGCTGTTTGACACAGGGCACTTCGCCTACTGTGGAGTGGAGCCTCTGGAAATGGTGAAGAAATATATCAACCGTATGAAGCATGTACATTTAAAGGATATACG
>DVNN01000158.1 GCA_018714325.1 Candidatus Pelethocola excrementipullorum | reverse complement strand
TACAGCTTTAAGAAGGTGGCGGGATGGTAAATTACGAGATCGGAAATACCAAGGGATTTGAAGTAGTTCACAATAGTAAGGAGTGGCGGATTGCAGTCCATACTTATGAAAAGAAGGTTAATGGATTGGAAGCCCTTCAAAATTGGGGAATCCATGAAACCTCGGAAGAAGCCTTTGTCCTGATGATGGGGCAAGCCTGGCTAATTACAGCCGTGGAGGGAAAGAGAGAAGATGATTTCCAGATTCATCCCCTGCAGATGCATCAAGTGTATCTGGTGGAACAAGGTGAGCGCCACGCAATTCTCCTGAAAGAAGACAGCAGTGTTCTGATTATGGAAAATCTGGACATGAACAAGTCTCGAAATGAATCAATTTGTGAATCGATAGTAGAAGCTGTCAGGAAAGTTGTGGACAGATAATAAGTACTTGCAAAGGGTACGGGTATGGTAAGGAGGATAAATCCTCCGGATTCTGTTTTTCATATCTGTATCCAACTGCGAGTTATGAGACACAAATTCATGAAAGGGTAGGGCTCTACAGAAAATTACAAAAATAGTGAAAATATTTGTTGACAAAAGCGTTGATGTAGGGTAGAATATTATTTGTTGCTAAGGCAATAACAACAGAATATGTGGGTGTAGCTCAGCTGGATAGAGCGTTTGGCTACGGACCAAAAGGCCGGGAGTTCGAATCTTCTCACCCACGTACAAAAGCCCCTTGAAGTTTATATTACTAAGCTTTGAGGGGTTTTTTATAGTACTGGCAGGAATCTGCGGTATATGTGGGAAGCATCAGCTTTTAGGACTATTAGCTTCTCATCTTTCAGGCGATTGCAGTTTGAAAAAAGAGTGTTTAGATGACAAGAGCTGTCGCTAAGATGACTTATAGTCATCATTTAGCAGCAGCTCTAATTTTGTATAAGCATCAGCGTTTTATCTATGCTCTGCCTCAATCACACACTTAGCAATTAATATGGAGAATGGCTCCATATCATAGAGGCGTCGGGAAGCAGATAAGTTGGTCAGATAGTCTTTGTGAAGTGCGGGCGGAATAGAGACTACGCCATAGCCGTTATGAATCAGAATAAGGTTCATGACCAGGGTGGCAATCTGGAGATTCCCACCGTCAAATGGCTGGATATCCAGAAGGCGTTTGTGAACCATGGCGGCCAGTTCTATAGGATGCAGCGTTGTCTTTGAGGAATTAATCTGATCAATCAGATGGCTTGTGAACCTGGGAACCTCTTCAAAGTCCGGGGCGGTGAATCCCTCATGGGATGATGGTGTGATACGGTAACGGCCTGCGCGCCCGGAATCTATCTTTTGATAAAATAACTTGTGCAGTCTGATAATCTCATCCTCTGTAATATCCATTTCCGGCTTTTCTGCCAATTCCAACATATAATCATAACCTTTGGATGTGCCCTCAACTTCATACCAGTCATTCAGATTTGACATTCCTTCTGCCGGTCCATCTTCCAGCAGTTGTTTTGTCTCCGGCAAAGTGAGGGGACTACCTGCCAATGCGTTGGTTCTATAGGTAAACGTAATACGCAGGTTGTCATCCTCTTTTATCCCCGATGTTGTCGGAGCCTGGGACAGTTGTTCTTTGTATAAGTCTGCTTTTTGCAATAGTTCTTGCAATTCTTTCATCTTGTATCCTCCCGTATTTGTAGTTTAGAAGACAGTTCTATTCAACTGGTATCCGCCTGGTTGAATCTGACTGATTATTTTTAAAAGATAGATATAAGATATCACATAATTTGGATGGATTCAATGTAGTGAGTCCGACATGAGAAATCTTTTCAAGAACGCGGGTTAAGTTATAGAGCTTGAAGGATAAGGATATCAAACTTGTCCATACACAGAACTGATGCAAAAGCCTTATATAATACTAAGTTTCTCTTTAGTAATTGTAAATAGAATATTATATTGTTATAATCAAGCAATATAGGATGCTATATATTACTATTGTGCGAAATAATAGCTGGTTTCTAAACGATGAGGAGGAACGAGAGTGTATAAGGTGATTATAGTTGATGATGAACCATGGACAATGATAGATATTTCTAATAATGTTGATTGGGAAGCAAATGGTTTTGTATTGGCTGGAAATTACCAATCACCCAGGGCTGCTCTTGCAGATTTGGACCATATAAAACCCGACCTAATACTTACCGATATAAAAATGCCTGGTATGGACGGTTTTGAGTTTATTAAGAAATGTAAAGAATCCGGCAGCGATGCAGCCTTTGTTATTTTAAGCGGATATTCTGATTTTGAACTGGCTAAAAGAGCCATTAGGGCTTCTGTCCTAGACTACTGTGTGAAACCCATAAATCCAGACGTACTGGAAAAAACCTTTCTGCATGTTGTGGAGTTTTTGGATAAGAATAGATACAAGCGCTCCATTTTACCTCTGGATGCTCAAGAACAGGAAAGTCCCTATAGTTTTGAACAGATATTAAACTTTATAGAAAAAAATCTGGATAAAAAACTGATATTAAACGATGTTGCCACAGAGTTTTCCTTTAATAGAAACTACGTCTGCCACCTTTTTAACAAAAATATAGGCAAAACATTTGTCGCTTATTTAACGGAAAGAAGAATAGAAAAGTCAAAGATGCTGTTAACTGATACTACATATAATCTGGAGGAGATTTCTACGCGCACCGGGTTTAGAGATTATTTTTATTTTAATAAAGTTTTTAAAAAAGAAACAGGAATGACCCCCAGTGTTTTTAGGAAGACATACAAAAGGGGGAGCCAGATTTGAAGAAAAAAATAAGCATGCGGCGTAGAATGACTTCCGTCGTAATTAGTTCCATGTTAGTTCTTCTCGTACTTCAAACAATCCCCATTTTTTATTTTCTTAAGCAAAATGATATAAACAAGCAGGAATACCTGGACAAGCTATGCCAAACCGAAGCCGCTTCTTTGAATAATCTTGGGGAAAGTCTGGAGAGTATAGGTAATTACTTGAGCGTATATAGTTCGTTCAATGAGCTTTACAGTGTTGGCTACAATGATAAGAGAGGGGATGCAGTAGTTAATGCGTTTAATTCGATACGCCTTATTGCATTAAATTATCCCATCATAAAGGATGTAATGGTCGTGGAACGGACGGGCATTATGTCCAGCTTTTTATATGGTGATAGTGCAAGTGTTGAGATTATTGAGGCGGTAAAAGAAGATTTGAAATTAGAAGACCCTGAGTATATCAAAAAGAAATTTTATTATGTTAAAGACATGCCATATTTTGCTTATTCTGTTCCGATATCTGGAATATATGCCACTACCAAAGATTACGACAAAATTGCCACAGCTATGATTTTTTGCGATGTGGATTATATTCGTAATCTGATTAATATAGATGAAATAAATATGAGCATATATGACCAAAATGGTGATTTATTCATGGAAAAAATCAATCAGAAAGGCTCGAATTTTGAGTCCGTTTCGTATTCGGATGTGATGGGACTTAAGGTAAAGCTTTCTGGAAATCCTTCTGGTGCAGCTACGGAAATTCAATTTATTATGCAGTTCTATACGCTTTCGGTAGCAGTTTTAATCATCACG
>DVNN01000157.1 GCA_018714325.1 Candidatus Pelethocola excrementipullorum | reverse complement strand
GATGTCTTCCATATTCGGACTTTAGGGAAAACATTGGCTTATCAGGTGGATCAGATAAAGACTGCTCTGCCCAATGATGTGAGCGCTTTAGAGACCGAGGTTGGTAAGGATTATGTAACCCTCGTGACTTGTACGCCCTATGGGGTCAATACTCACCGCTTGCTAATCAGAGGGGTTCGGATACCATATGAAGAAGAGGCAGGAGATATCTATGTACCTTCGGATGCAAGAATGCTGGATCCGATGCTGATCGCACCTATCTTGGCACTGCCTATGATACTTATCGTAGGAATATGCTTAACTATTACCTATATCATCAGAAGGAGAGGGGAGAGAGTATGAGAAAGAAATTATGTTGTCTGGCAATATGTCTCCTATTAACTTTCATATACGCAGTTCCTGCATCTGGAAGTGATATCTTGGATGGGGACAAGGAATGTTCTGTTACAATGGAATTGAAAACTAAGGATCAGGAAGCCCTGACCAATGTGATGTTTGAGTTCTACCAGGTAGGAGAGATAGCATCATACAATCAGGAAAAAATCACCTATCAATATCTGGAAACCTTTCGTAACAGCAACATTACCCTGAATGTTGAAGAGGCATCTGAGAATGAAAAGTCGGCAAAAGAATTATGCGCCTATGCCAAACAGCAAAACATTCAAGGGAAAAGATACGTTACAGATGCGGAGGGGATTGTAAGAATCACTGGTTTAAAACCAGGACTATATCTGGTTGGCGCAGTCTACCAGGAACAAGAGGTGGGAAAAGTAGAGTATACAAAACCGTTTCTGGCGGGGATTCCGGAGTATGAGAACAACGAATTGATTTTTGATGTGACTATTAAGGCAAAAGTCTCCAAAGAAACCCTTCCTTTGATACCACTGGAGAAGCCGGTAAATAAAGGAAAGAAACCAGGAATCGTCAAACTTCCCCAGACAGGCATGTTACGGTGGCCGATACCGGTTTTGGCGCTGGCGGGCATACTTTTACTTGAGGCAGGATGGTATGAAGGATATGTCAAAAAATACGAATAAGAACGGAAGTTTGAGAAGTAAGGTGTTCATGGGAATTGGAGGTGTCTTGATACTTCTGTCAGCAGCACTCTTATTTTACAATGTAAGAGTTGATGATACTGTTGAGAAGAATACCAATACCATTCTTGAAAGTATAGAAAAAAGTCAGGTTTGGAAGGATAGAGAATTGCTAAGCGGCAATGTTTCCGGACCATCTGGCGGAATCAAGAATGTAATAGAAATTGATGGATACTATTACGTAGGTGAAATAGAGATTCCATCCATTTCCCTGAAACTACCTATTATGGAAGAGTACAAATATGAGAATTTGGAGATTGCACCTTGTGTCTTTGCAGGCCAACCCGGACAGCCGGGTTTTGTGATTGCCGGCCACAACTACAGGAGACATTTTCAGCCTGTAAAAGAACTACCGGACGGAACCAGAATACTTTTCCATGCAGCAGACGGAAGAGAATTCGTCTATGAGGTGAGTACACTGGAGACTATTGGGCCGGAAGAAGTGGAAAAGATGATAAGTGATGAGTGGGATATGACCTTATTTACCTGTACCTACACTGGTAAGCAGCGGGCGGCTCTGAGATGCTCCTTAATATCGGAAGACTCTGTTTATGGGGAAGTATATCAATAACGTTTTCTCGTGGTAATCAGACGCTTTCTTATGAAAAATAATATTGTAAATGGAGATAATAATGAAAAAATCAATTAGAAAGATCTCTCGTATTGATTTGATGCTGATGCTTACGGAACAAGAAGAGGAAATATTAGCGTTGAAAGAGGAGAATGAAAGATTAAGATGTCAGTTAGAGGATAAAAATCTTAGAATCAGGGAGGTGGGCTCAATCGCAGAGGCCACGATAGGACTAAGCGATCTCTTTGCTGAAGCTCAGAAGACTGCAGAGGCATATATAGAACATATCCATGCTCAGTATAGTGAACTACATGCCAAGGAAAGTGTTGGGTGAATTCATAAAGCTTGTATAAGCTTCAAAAGGGGAAAGATAGTTATCTAACTTTTTTAGGCCGATACAAGCTTTTATGGATTTATTTGCCTTTATGCTTTGCTTTGCGTTTTTGTTGACGTAGCTCAAATTGGAGCTGCTTTTTTTCTGCCTTTTGTAAGTGGGATTTATCTTTACGTAATATCTTGTTCTCCTCATGCTGGAGTTTTAGCGCCTGTTGAGCCTTCGTACCCGTGTCCAAATTTTTAAGCTGCTTTTTGATTTTGCGCTGCATGCGTTTGGGGTTCACCTTTAAAGTTTGTTTCCCATCCGCCACCACAGGTGGACTAAAACGTAAAGAGTACCAGTTCTGCAGGATAAAATCATGCACCTCATAGTCTTTAGGCTCAGGACCAAAGGTGATTTTGCAGACTTCTAACCGCCCTTCTGTGATACGTTCGTAGATTCCTACCCAAAAAGGATCCTCAAAAAACACTGTCAGTTTACCATTAATTTTTTGCATAATAAATGCTCCTCTTATTTATCGGCAAAAAATGGACAACCGAGGAGGCAGGTTACTGACAGGTTATTCTGTGCCCGGACTACCGGCCGGGACTGTGTTTTTGTTCTTGCACGTATTTATTTGTATATCCATATTATCCCAATTTCTATGTATTTACAACCATTTTGTAAAGAAATACGTTTCAAAAGCATATCATAGAGAGTAGAGTTCTATCCATTTCGCTGCTCCGTATTAACAACAACCAAAACTCTCGTTTCTATAACGCTCTCTCCCTTTGTGCCAGGAGCTTGCAAAATGGGGTGAAAAGTGGTATTATTATATTAGTTATATAACGGCAGTCACGCTTTATACAACCCATTTTTAGGTATTAAAGTCTTTTCCATTTATTGTACACATCAAAGTTTTCAACTCAACAGTATCTGATTTTGGTATAGGACACCTCTACATCAATTGATTCCAAACTTTTCCTGATTAGGAGCCAGTATGATAAGAAAGAAGTATCGCTACAAATTAAATATGTTGGAGCCAGGGTTAAAAATGTTTAAGGCAATTGGGATTCTATTAGGCACAGGCGTTTTATTAGCCTTGTTTAAAATAAGGGCAGCTTCTTATCTGGCATTTGGAGGTGCTTTCATTGTTTTTATAGTACTATTAGTGCTTATCGCAGTTGAGCAGCATCAGGATCATCAATTATATCTGTCGGCCAAGGAGGATGACCCGGATATTGAATAGTGGATCCCACAGGGGTTTAAAACTATGATTTTTAAGATGAGAATACTCGATTTTTGCTAATACAGTAATTTTAGACAAAATTTTCAAGTGTTGTCCTTGGAATAATTAACAAACTTAAGACAATTTCTTAAAATCGTTAGAAATTTAATGAATTTTGTGTTAGAATAGAGACAAGTGAAGAAAGGCAGGTGTAAAATACGCAGGTTAATGGGTACATGTCTTCTTAGTTTCTTGAGTGTTGAAATCTAAAATCTTGATTCCCCAGAGCAGGATATTGGAAAGTAATATTAAGTGGTAGTATTAAGATGACGGCAATGTACTAAAGTGGCTGACGTGGTATTGAGCGAATGCAGATTGAAGTGCAACAGCAGTTTATTGATTTTATATGACTTTAGAGAAGCTGTGTAATACACATAGAGATATATGGGGGCTGGCCTTTTAAGACGGAAGGTCAGCTCTTAGACGTGTATAGATCATTCGCCGGAATATAGGCCCAGGGGATATTCAAGGGGTCTCCCCTTTTATCTGAAGTCATTGAATGGAAGTCTGATCTTTAAAGGGAATATGGACGTCTATAGCAGTTTGGAAGTGCCATCAGGGGTCGTAAGATATAAGGATGGTATATAGTATTTGGAACATTTGGTTTAAGTTTGAGTATAGGAGTGAATAAAATGTTTAAAGTAGGAGAATATATAATATGTGGAAGCAACGGGGTGTGTCAGGTTGAAAGTATTGGCCCGATGAAGATTCCAGGAGTTCCAAAAGACAGGATTTTCTATACGTTAGCACCAGTCTATTCGGGATGCAGTGCAGTCTATACTCCGACGGATAATCAGAAAATCATTATGCGTCCGGTGCTTTCCAAGGAGGAAGCATGGAGTCTGATAGAGGACATTGAGGAGATAGGGATCTATTCTGACGATGAAGGAAAGCGAAGAGATGAGGTCTTTAAAGACGCATTAAGAACCTGCGACTGCAGGGAATGGGTAAAAGTTATAAATACACTGTATCTGAAGAAGCAATCCAGAATTGCACAAGGTAAGAAGGAGATTTCCAGCGACGAAAAATTCCTACAGATGGCGGAAGAGAATTTGTATGGAGAATTGGCAATACCGCTCGAGATGTCCAAAGATAAAGTAGAGCAGTTTATCTGTGAAAAAATTGATGCACTCATAGAACAGGAGACATTCATCTGATCAACGTACCGAAAGCAAAAGATACATTTGGGACCCGGGCTACGGATACAGGATCAGAGACGAAGCCTGGACAATAACCTGGATTTCGAAAGAGTTTGAGGAAAATGATTGTGATAAAGATGAAAGAGCAGATAGAGCAGCTGACCAATATCGCGAAGCAAAATCACCACATGCTGGAATATGCTGAGGTGGAAAGGGCATTTGGAAGGCAGCTCAGTCAAGAAGAGATGGAGGCGCTCCACTCTGACTTAAAGAAACGGGGGATAGAGGTTCTAGAAATGGATGAACAGGCGGAGAATCTTACATTAGAAGAGGTTCTGCCTGGTGGGGATAAAGAGGAAGAAGAAGCACTCCTTCCATTGGATGATTCGGTGAAAGCCTACCTGAAAGAAATCGGGAGCATCGCACTGTTATCCAAGGAAGAGGAGATGAAGCTGGCAATTAGAATTGAGCAGGGTGATGAGCTTGCCCGCGAAAAGATGATCAATGCAAACCTTCGACTGGTGGTGACCGTTGCAAAACGTCATGTGCGCGGAAGCAATATGGGCTTTCTGGATTTGATACAGGAAGGAAACATCGGGCTTATGAAGGCTGTGGAGAAATACGATTACCATAAGGGCTACAAATTCAGCACCTATGCCATGTGGTGGATCCGCCAGGCGGTTACCCGTGCAATTGCGGATCAGTCAAGGACGATACGGATACCAGTTCATATGAAAGAACAGATGGGGAAAGTCACCAGAGCATCCAGAAAGTTCCTGTTGGATACAGGGCGGGAGCCTTCGGTTGAAGAACTGTCAGAAATCATGGAGATTCCGGAAGAACGTATGAGGGAGATCGTCAAATTATATGGAGATACCATTTCCCTGGATACGCCGATAGGCGACGATGAAGACTGCATGTTGAAGGATTTTGTTGCCGATGAAAATATGCCGGAACAGTTTGAGGCGGTTGAGCATATCATGCTCGGAGACGAATTGGATAAACTACTTTCTGATTTAAGTGAACGGGAACAGAGGATTATCCGACTCAGATTTGGCTTTGTGGACGGACGAATATGGACCCTGGAACAGGTTGGGAAAGAATATCATGTGACCAGGGAGCGAATTCGCCAGATTGAAGTAAAAGCACTTCGCCGCTTAAAACATCGGAAAGATGTGGTAAACTTAAAATCTTATCTGGAAGCTTGATGAAGAGCCTTCGGAGGAATACGGGACTGTCCCTATATGTTCAGTCTGCGGTTCTCCGAGGGTATTTTTATGTCATAAATCATTGCCTCATTGAAAAAGAGAGGGTATAATCTAACTATTGAAAAGTAAAAACTAAAAACTACACATAAAAAGGACATTCAACTTATGAAATCATCAACAGACTTAAGAAATTTACTGAATAAAATCGACCACAAAGGATATCCGGCTTATAAGGAAACAAAAGACATGTATCAATTTGAAGGTTATATCCTCTCCATAGATCATGTTCAGGGTGACCCCTTCGCCTCACCCTCCAAGGTGAGTATACAGATTAAAGGAGGACAGGCTGGTTTTCCCAAAGAGTTATACGAGAAACAATATAAGAGGATTGCATTGCAGGATTATATCATCCGGCAGTTTGCGAGGCAGGTAGAATCGTTTGCTTTCAAGGCAAAGGGCTCCGGTAAGAGCGGGATGATGTCCGTGAGCAGATGCGGTCAGGAGATTCTGGAGCGGAGTGCCTGTCAGATTGCGGATGGAAGTGGTGACCTGACGGTTAGAATGGAGGTGGGATTCCCCGCCAACGGACGGACAATCAATGCCAGGGAATTGATGAAGATTTTCTTTGACTTTATGCCGGAATGTGTGAAAAAATCCTTGTATTACACATCCCTGGATGCTAAAGGGGTGCAGCTGGTAGCCGAGCTTGCCGAAGATCAGCAGTATATCCGGGAACAACTTCCCAAACTTGGGCTGGCAGCCTTTGTGGCCAATGAATCGGTGCTGCCAAGAGAATCCGGCATATCACAACGGCCGATGAAACAGGCGGTGAAATTCCAGTCGCCGGAGTCCATGGAGGTAGTGTTGGAACTGCCAAATCGGGGAAGCTTAAGGGGAATGGGGCTGAAAAAGGGAATCAACCTGATTGTAGGTGGCGGATACCATGGAAAATCCACCCTTTTGAAAGCTTTGGAATTGGGAGTATATAATCATATTGCCGGGGATGGAAGAGAGTATGTAATTACAGATGATACGGCTGTTAAAATCAGGGCTGAGGATGGACGTAGCATCAAACATGTGGATATCTCCATGTTTATCAATGGCCTGCCAAATGGGAAGGATACCAAGTCCTTCTGCACGGAAGATGCCAGCGGAAGCACCTCTCAGGCGGCGAATGTGATTGAAAGTATAGAATCAGGCACTCAACTGCTTTTGATAGATGAAGACACCAGTGCCACCAACTTTATGATCCGCGATGAGCTGATGCAAAGAGTGGTACATCGGGATGTGGAGCCAATCACGCCATTTATTGACCGGATTCAGGAATTATATGATGTATATGGCATTTCATCCATCATTGTGGCCGGAAGCTCAGGCTCCTATTTCCATAAGGCAGATTGTATCCTGCAGATGGACCGGTATATCCCAAAGGATATTACCTCCTTTGCAAAGAAGGAAGCCAAGAATTTCCCAATACTGACAGAACCTGTTCCGGATGCGCAAACGCCGTCTTTCAAGCGGTGTGCGGCCACGGACCATGGTTTTAAGAAGAATGATAGAATAAAGATCAAAACATTGGGCAAGGATTCCATCTCCATCAACCGGGATACGGTGGATCTGAGATATGTGGAACAACTGGCAGATGTGGAGCAGGTCACAACCTTGGGCTATCTGATTAAATATGCCCAGCTACACTTGTTTGACGGTAAAAAGAGCCTTCAGGAAGTGGTGGAGGTCCTGATGGAGCTGATGAGCAGGAAAGGCCTGGCTTCCATCTGTGAAAGCAGTTATCTGCCCTCCAATCTGGCAGTACCAAGAAAGCAGGAAATATTCGCCTGCTTCAACCGCTTAAGATCGCTTCGTCTTTAAAAGCAGAATTGAACAAAACCCCTTATATAACAGGTAATGACGACTTTATCAGCGTTAAAACGCCGGATAGAGCCGTCATACCTGTTTTTCTTTTTCTATTTCTCCTTATTCGCCTCCCGGGCCGTCTTTTCTGGGGCGCTCGGATTTTGGCTTCGCTTGGACGTTAGGGATTTCCATGCCATGTTTACTCTTCTGAGGCAAGTCAATCTCTGGTATATTTCCGTCATCATAGGCATTCTTATTGGTATTGTCCCCACTATAATTTTCCTTCATGGTTTCACCTGCCTTTCCATTGTAAGAACGTATTCAAATCTCGATTGAATACACGATTAGTCTGTCCATATTGGAAAGCGTTTATTCCTGTTATTGATACATGAGGTTTTGAATGGCGTGTTATTAGTATTAGACAAAAAATGAGAAGAAAATTGTGCATATACCCCAAAGTTACAAATCAAATAAAATGATTATTGACATTAGAACCAGCGAGAACTATAATTGTTGATGTAGAGTACACGTGTACGCAAAAAGAAATATCGTCATTCTGCATAAAAAAACACCCTAATCATCTATCCGTTGCGGCTAAACAAGGAGATAGATGTTTAGAGTATCTTTGACAAGCTTATTTTATCCTATAGGGTTGGAAAAGTAAAGCCCTTTGTACAATAAGGAGTTAAGTTTCGTAAGATATTGTGTAAAGAAATTGACACAGTTTTAGTCATATTTTCTTATGCTTATGATGATAAGTTGAGAAAAGGAGAAACATTTATGAAGAGAAAAGGTATCGCACTGTTACTTGCGGGTATGATGGCAGCCTCTTTGGCTGGTTGTACCACGAAATCTCCAATGGAACAGGCAGACAGCAGCAGCGACAGCGGGAAGTCTACATCAGAAAGCAAGACAAGCAATGATGGGGAGGCCGTAACCATCCAGTTTTGGAATGCCTTCACAGGAACCGACGGTGATGTGCTTCGTGAGATTGTGGACAAGTACAATGAAACAAATGACAAGAATATCACCATTGAGATGGATATTATGCCAGGTTCCAGCCTGGAGGAAAAACTTCCGGCGGCGGTGACTACAAAGACTGCTCCGGCATTGATTATCAGAGGTAACTTTGATACTGCTACATATGCTGAAAATGGGGTTCTGGTACCGATGGATGATTTTTATGAAACCGTTGGGATGAGCGAGGGTGATTTCAGCCAGGCATCTGTGGATGCTTTGAAGTACGAGGAAAAACAGTACATGATCCCGATGCAGGTCCATTCCACCTTCCTTTATTGGAACAAAGATTTGTTCGAAGCAGCAGGTCTGGATCCGGAAACTCCTCCGGCAACCTGGGCGGAAGCGGCTGAATACGCAGAGAAAATCACCGATTCTTCCAAAAAGATTTATGGAATTGGCTTCCCGGTAAGTGGGGCTCCCTGCTACTTTGATGCCATGTTCAAATCCAACGGTGGTGATGTGTTCAACGAAGAGGGAACAGCCTCTGTTCTGGATAGTGAAGCGAACCTGAAGACTCTGGAATACATTCAGAATCTGGTGAAATCAGGATCTGCTCCGGTAGGATCAACAGGAGCGGATACGGATAACCTGATGTTGGCCGGACAGCTTGGCATCTATGCCGGAGGCCCATGGCTGATTACAGGATTGAAGGAAAATGATATTAATTTCGGAGTGACAGGAATGCCTGCCGGAGAAGAGAGCGCGAAAGGTGTGATCGAAGTTCAGGGATTTGGGGTGACCAGCAGCGCAACCGAGGAGGAAAAGGCAGCTGCCTATGACTTTATCGCTTACTGGAATACTCCGGAGGTGAGCAAAGAGTGGTCTTTGAGAAATGGATATCCTCCATATCTTACAGCACTAAGTGACGATGCAGATATCAAGGATGATGAGATTGTAAGTGCGCTATCCAGCATTTCAGATTTTGGTTTTTCTTTTGCGCCGGGCGTAAAAGTTGTAAAACAGGTGAACAACGAAATTCTGTTCCCTCTGATTGAAAATGTTGCGGCAGGCAATGATCCTCAAACAGAATTGACTAATGCATCCAATGCGATCGATGAATTATTGAAAAAGTAAAGTAAGAATCACTGCATATATTCTGACGGGGGCGGCTATATCATAGGAAGCGATATCGCAACATACTAATTGAAAGTTGCGCGAGCATGTATGATATGGTTTGCTCCTGTTGTACTGAAAGAGAGGTATAAAAGTTTGAAAAAACTTAAGAATCTGGGAAAATATTGGAACCGTCCTGAGCATGCTGCTTACTTGTTCCTCTTCCCATCCCTGCTCGTATTATTTGTTTTTGCATTTATTCCGCTGGTGGCATCCATTGTTATCAGTTTGTTTCATATGAATATCTTCTTTACGGATACAAGCTTTTCGGGGATTGCCAATTTCTTTGAAGCTTTTGGGGACAGCAGGTTCTGGAATGCACTGGTGAATACACTTTATTTTGTGATTCTGGAAGTGCCGTTGCAGATCATCATCGGACTGCTGGTGGCCAATGCGGTCCACAAAACCAGCTGGTTCAATAAGGCCGCACGTTCTATATTTTTCCTTCCCGTCGTGTGTTCCATGGCGGCGATTGGTATCGTATGGTCGATTCTTCTGGATCCTAACATCGGTTATGTCACCGGTATTCTGGAGAAGCTGGGCTTTCGTGGACTTGGATTCTTCAGGGATCCCAACATGGCCATGCCTACAGCGATTTTGATGACCGTATGGAAAAACTTCGGCTACACCATGTCCATACTGGTTGTGGGGATTCAGGGAATCTCTCAGAGTTATTATGAGGCCTCCCAGATAGACGGAGCGGGGAAAGTAAGACAGTTTTTCTCCATAACCCTGCCACTGTTAAAGCCTACGTTGGGATTCTGTATGATTACCAACACCATCGGCTCCCTGCAGGTATTTGACCAGGTGTATGTAACCACCCAGGGCGGCCCCCAGTACAGGACAGAAACCTTGGTTCAATATATATACAAAACAGGATTCAGCCAGCCTTATGACCTGGGGTATGCATCGGCACTTTCCGTGCTGCTTTTGATCGTCATACTGGTTATTTCACTGCCCATGTATCGTAAGATGTTCATGAATCAGGAATAGGAGGATAACCATGAAATATAAGAAAAATACAGGAGACAAGGTCTTACTGGTGGTGAAAGTAGTACTTATGGCCCTATTGATTTTTATGGTCCTGTTTCCATTGTTATGGCTGCTTGTAAATTCCTTTAAAGTGGAAAAAGAGATTATAGGTTTTCCTCCTACTTTCTTTGGAACTACTTATACCATGAAATCATTTGAGCGGATCTTTCGTACAATCCCCATGGGCAGCTATATTAAGAATACTGTGATATTTGCCGTGGGCACTACTTTTCTTGCGGTATTGTTTGATTCCATGGCAGGTTATGCCTTTGCAAGACTGAAATTCAAAGGAAAGAACGTTATATTTATTTTTGTTCTGCTTACCATGATGGTGCCGTTCCAGGTTATGATGATTCCCTTGTTTCTGGAATCAAATGCTCTTGGTTTGTTGGATACCTATGCAGGTCTGATACTGCCAAAGGCTACCTCTGCATTTGGAATCTTTATGATGCGGTCTTATTTTGCAGCTTTACCTAAGGATTTGGAA
>DVNN01000156.1 GCA_018714325.1 Candidatus Pelethocola excrementipullorum | reverse complement strand
AATTCTTCCAATCCCGGAAAAACCAAAAGCTCTTCTACTTCTATACTTTCTTCATTCCGTGCCGTCATCAATCGCTTTAAATATTTCTGAATAGTACCCCAGGCATTTTCACTTTCAGCAACTGTATCTATCTCCAGTGCTTCAAGATTTTCTATAACTTGTATTGGTTCGTTACCAAGCTTCATTTCAAATGAATCCCCAAGACTGTGAGCCTGATCGGTACTTATAATCAATACTTTTTTTCCACTTTGAGCTATACGACAGGCTGTTGCGGCAGCTAAGCTAGTTTTTCCGACGCCACCCTTTCCAGTATATAATATGATTCTCATCTGCACACCCCCTAATCAATCTCAACCTTTTTTACTTTTGACTGTTGTTTTTCCTGCTCTTCTTCATCCATATGTGAACCCCCACTCATTAACTCTTTCATAAGTTCTATCCCTGCACCAGTAATACATTTACGGGCAATCTCTTTCAACTCTTTATCAATGTTCAAAACATTTCCCCGTATTTTCTCCGGCAGCAGCTCCATTAATGCTTCTTTCTGGTACTTATGCGCCAGGCGCAACTTACGAATCGCTTTCTGATTCATATCTGATACCTCCTGCTAATTTTCAAATTGTATTTTAAGTTCACCGTTGTTTAGCTTTGCTTCGACAACACTGTACTCTCTCAGAATGTTAGGAATGGGGATATTTCGCTTAAAGTTACCAATCTTAATAATGATATCGGTGCCCGACATATGCATATCAACATCTTCCTTTCCCACAAACGGCAGCGTCACATACATTACATATCCTCTGTCATTTTCTTCATATCGTTCCCCTGCAATGCTATCATGGATTGCGAATACATCCTGACCGTCGAGCACGGCTTTAACTATCCGGTCAATACCCTCGACACCATTCAAGTCCGTATCAAACCAGGGAACCCGGTATATGGGAAGATTAGAAAATGTTTCCTCCAATTCTTTGATATACTTGGCCTGTATCTGGATCCATTCATCAAAGAACGTCTTTTCAACTTCCTGTGGCAGAATCCGATTGATATAAACACCGTCCACATGATAGTCATAGAGATTCATGTACATATAATTGCGCTTGGTTTCCTCAACTACCATTTTTTCTGGTATAGTTACCAACCTCACCGAAGTGGTTTCACGGTCTTTCAGCAATTGTTGCAGCTCAAACAGCCTGTAATACAGCCGTTCAATATCATTCATTGCTTTCTTACCGGGTAGCTCTAGCTTAAAAGCTCGTTTGGATATCGGAGCCAGCACCTTAACGACAACTCTTCCTATTGGAAACAATTTCTCTATATACCATGAGAATAGTTCGGGGAATTTAAGCAGTGCCAGTGTCTCACCGGTAGGTGCACAGTCAATGATGATCCGTTCATACATACCACTCTCATAAATATCCAGAATCTTCAACAGTGAAAACAGCTCCTCCACTCCTGGAAATAACTTCACATCCACATCACTTGCATTGATACGTTCTGAGGATATCATATTAATGATTGCCCGCATCATATCCTGAAAATCGTGTTCCATAACATAAGCCGGATCAATTTCCAGGGCATCTAGATTAGGAGCAATTTCTTTTGCTTCTTTTCCCAGCTGTACGGAAAAGATATCCCCCAGATTGTGTGCCATGTCAGTGCTGACCAACAGTGTTTTCTTCCCCTCCAGTGCCGAACTTCTGGCATGAGCAGCGCTTAAGCTAGATTTTCCCACCCCGCCTTTTCCTGTGAAGATAAGTATTCTTCCCATCTGTTCCTCTCTTTCTAATCTTTAAATTTATTCTCATTTAGAATAATTCGGACTCCGAAGTATTTATTGTAAGAAATGCTGCCTGTTCAGCAGCCTCTTACATAACTTCCATTCTCTTATTCAATTACAATTTTTTTCACTTTTTTCTTAAGTGGTTTTTTCGCTACAGTCCGTTCCTCTTTTAATACTCCTATCGCCTTTTTCAGCACACTCTCAGCCACTCTGATTTCTTCCATCGTAAGAGTCTCCATGATTTTCTCCCCATATCCGATGAAACGGTTTAGAATACACTGAAACTGCTGCTCCCCATAGTTTGCAAAGGTTATCGTGAAAACTCTTTTGTCTTCCTCGTTCCTACGTCTGCTTATCATCTGCTTTTTTTCCATACGTGCAACAATACCCGTGGCAGTATTAAGTGGTACACCTATATACTCTGCAATCTGTGTCATGTTCACTTCGGATTTACGATAGAGCAGCATCAGAATTAATATCTCATTCTTAGAGCAATCTAAAAGTACATCTCCCCAAAGTTCCGGAGACATAAGTTCTTTTATCTGCTCCAGATAATCAAATATTAGATTTTTCAATCCATCTTCAACACCCAAAATAATTCCTCCTTCGAAGTAATTTAATTCTACACTCGAATTATTTTTTTGTCAACTATAAATGAAAGAGAGACAGGACTGTGGTTTTCAAACCTGCCACAGGCTGTCTCTATCTGTTGTATATAATGATTACCTCATATTCAAATTTTGCTAACCTCTTCACTTTTTACAATAGTATCTATAAAAGCAAGAAGATAGTTGCGTTCGTTCTTTTCAGGCTCCTCCAGAACTTGATCCAGGGCCTGATTTAACAATTGGCCAATCTGAGGACCAGGCTTTAGCCCCATGGCGATCAAATCTTGTCCCGTTAGTTCCAGATCTTTTAAGGATATGCACTGATTTGAATCCAGGATTTCCTTAAAGCAAGCTTCTACTTCTGTGATTCTTTGTATCTTCTCTTTTCTGCAGAACCCACTCTGGGCCATGGTATCTGCATACTGTACTGTCAATAGTTTATCGAACAAGTTGGGACCGATTTTATTTAATATTTTACGGATGGTTTTAAGTGACGGCTCCATCCTGCAGTCATGCCACTTAATCAGGTTTGTAACCTGATATATGGTGTCATTATCGAATTTTAAACGTTGAAGGATATCACGGGCCAGCTCCATTCCTTCCATGGCGTGACCTATAAAGTGATCGATTCCATCTTCGTCGGTGGTCCGGCAGGCTGGTTTCCCCATGTCGTGAAGAAGCATGGTGAGCCGGAGGACTTTGTCTGCGGGTGTATATTTAAGACTTTCGATTGTATGGCGGCCCACGTTATAGCAGTGGTGTGGGTTGTTCTGAGGGGTGTCCATGACCGCATCGAATTCGGGAAGTATGACCTTTGTGATTCCCGTGTCATATGCGTGCTGAATATATTCAGGGTGTCCTGACATCAGTAGCTTCGTTAATTCTGTGGAGATTCGTTCCGCGCTGATTTTGGCCAGCGTGGGGGACAATTTGCGGACAGCATCATAAGTCTCCTGATCAATCCCAAAATCCAACTGGGCGGAAAACCGCAGTGCCCGCATGATACGCAGTGCATCTTCGCCAAATCGTTCTTCTGCATTTCCTACACATCTGATGCATTTTCTCTGAAGGTCTTCGATTCCTCCGTAGAGGTCAATCAAACCACTTTTATCGTTATAAGCCATGGCGTTGATCGTGAAGTCCCTGCGTTTCAAGTCCTCTTCCAGCGATGCTGTAAATGTCACCTCTTTTGGGTGTCTTCCATCTTCATAATCGCCGTCTATTCTGTAAGTAGTCACTTCGTGGGCGTAATTCCCCATCAGGACCGTTACGGTTCCGTGCTGAAGCCCGGTATCCACCGTACGGTTGAATATCTCTTTCACCTGCCAGGGCGTTGCGGAGGTGGTAATATCCCAATCATCCGGCTTACAGCCCAGGATGGAATCCCTAACACAACCGCCTACGGCATATGCTTCATATCCGTTGGCCTGGAGGCTGTCTATTATCGCATCCACACTTGCTGGTAAATTTAATCTCAAATTAATTTCCTCCAATGACTAAGTAAGTTTATCCGTCGGTTTCTTTTGCTATTTTACCCTATTTTAAGGATTTTTTCAAATATTTAATGCAGAAGTCTTATTATATTTTGCCTATCTCTGCCATTTTTACCCGCCATTCTTGACAAACCACTCCGGATATCATAAAATAAAGCAAGATATAGATATTGGCGTTGAAAAGGGATAGTACATGCACGACAATCCACAGAGAGGGAATCATCCGCTGAAAGATTCCTGTGAGGACTGTATGGAACCTGCCTTGGAGTTGTCTGCGAAAGCAGAACGTATTGCTGCGTTAAAGCATATGAGAGAGCTATATACTTTATTATGGCTAATCAGGGTGGTACCACCGTAGAACTTGAACTATCGGTCCCTTTTCGGGGATTGGTGGTTTTTTTTGTATTCAGACGCCCAATACCAGCTTTAATTAATTTAGTTTTGACGAGTTTGTATACGAGTCAAATATCTGAAAATTCATAAAAGGAGAATCATCATGGCAAAAGAAAAGAAACTTGTTGAAGCCATCACTTCCATGGAAGAGGACTTCGCCCAATGGTATACCGATGTGGTGCTGAAATCAGATCTGGTGGATTATACCAGCGTTAAGGGATGTATGGTTATAAAACCGGCCGGATATGCAATCTGGGAGAATATTCAGCACGAACTGGACCGCCGTTTTAAAGAAACTGGTGTGGAGAATGTATATCTTCCCATGTTCATCCCCGAAAGCCTTCTGCAAAAAGAGAAGGATCACGTAGAGGGATTCGCTCCGGAAGTAGCCTGGGTAACCCATGGGGGACTGGAACCGCTCCAGGAGCGCCTTTGTGTAAGGCCTACCTCTGAGACATTGTTCTGCGATTTCTATGCAAAAGAAATCCATTCACACAGGGATCTTCCCAAGGTTTATAACCAGTGGTGTTCCGTAGTGCGTTGGGAGAAAACCACCAGACCATTCTTACGTTCCAGAGAATTCTTATGGCAGGAAGGCCATACAGCCCATGCCACAGCCGAAGAAGCGGAAGAAAGAACCATACAGATGTTGAATGTCTATGCCGACTTCTGTGAACAGGAGCTGGCTATCCCGGTAATTAAGGGACAAAAGACAGATAAGGAAAAATTCGCAGGAGCAGAGGCAACCTATACCATCGAATCCTTGATGCATGACGGTAAGGCTCTTCAATCCGGTACCAGCCATAACTTTGGGGATGGATTCGCTCAGGCATTTGATATTCAATACACCGATAAAGATAATACTTTAAAGCATGTTCATCAGACCTCCTGGGGTATGACAACAAGAATGATCGGAGCCATCATCATGGTTCATGGCGATAACAGCGGTTTGAAGCTGCCTCCGAGAATCGCACCGATTCAGGTGATGATTGTTCCAATCCGTCAGGATGCCGAAGGCGTGATGGATAAATCCCAGGAAGTGTTGAAAGCACTGAAAGGCTGCGATATCCGCGCCAAAATTGATGCCACCGACAAGAGTCCGGGATGGAAGTTCTCCGAGCAGGAAATGCGCGGAATTCCTATTCGTATCGAACTGGGACCCAAGGATATCGAGAAAAACCAGGCTGTACTGGTACGCCGTGACACCAGGGAAAAATTCGTGGTTTCCATCGAAGATATACCTGCAAAGGCCGAAGAATTGCTGGAAGTAATCCAGAACGAAATGTTCAACCGCGCACTGGAGCACCGCAATTCTCATACCTATGATGCGAAGACTTATGAAGAGTTCCAGAAAACCATCGAGGAAAAACCAGGATTTATCCGGGCCATGTGGTGTGGATCTCAGGAATGCGAAGATAAGATCAAAGAGGATACCGCAGCTACCAGCCGCTGTATTCCTTTCACTCAGGATCAGATTAGCGATACCTGTGTCTGCTGTGGAAAACCTGCTAAGAAAATGGTTTATTGGGGCCGTGCTTACTAAGATCCGCCCATACCTGAAAGTCATTTAGAAGATACATCAATCCCCCTGAGAAGAACTCATAATGAGCATGCTTCCCAGGGGGATTGTTTTTATACCGTAATCTCAATGGTTCGATTTGTAGCCTCATACTTCTGAAATGCAACTCCTGCTGCCTGAAACATCATCTTGGATGCAATGACCGCCGGAGTCTTATCATACTTATCACTATCGTAAATCACCGTCTTAATTCCCGCCTGAATAATAGCCTTCGCACATTCATTACAGGGAAACAGGGAAACATATAACTTTGCTCCCTCCAAACTTCCGCCCCGATAGTTCAGTATGGCATTTAACTCGCTGTGAGTCACATAAAAATATTTGCTCTTTAATGGATCCTCTTCTCCCCTGCTCCAAGGGAACACATCATCGGAACACCCCTTTGGAAATCCGTTGTATCCCATGGATAATATCTTGTTATCAGAGCTCACGATACATGCCCCAACCTGAGAGCTGGGATCTTTGGAGCGCATACCGGCAAGTTTTGCCACGGCCATAAAGTATTCATCCCAGGAAATATAGTCTTCTCTTTTGTCACTCATACAAATACCTCCCTATATAACAACCGCCGCAATGAAAATACCGGTACCGCAATGTTACATCGCTCCCGGTTTTTCCTTACGGCAGTTATAAAGTACATGATTATAAGAAATTACTTTGTTCCAAAAATTCTATCCCCGGCATCGCCAAGCCCAGGAACAATATATCCGTGCTCATTGAGACGCTCATCCAGAGCACCGATGAACATATCCACATCCGGATGTAACTCCTGCATCTTTTTAACACCTTCCGGAGCGGCCATGATACACATAAAGTGAATCTTTTTCGCGCCTTTTTCCTTCAGCATCGTAATTGCTGCAGTTGCGGAACCACCGGTAGCCAACATCGGATCCGTAACAAAAACCTCACGGCTGGCAATGTCTGAAGGCAGTTTACAGTAATATTCCACCGGCTCCAACGTCTCTGGATCACGGTATAAACCAATATGGCCTACCTTCGCTGCCGGAATCATGGCCAACATTCCTTCTACCATGCCAAGACCTGCACGTAAGATCGGGACTACGGCCATTTTCTTTCCAGCCAGTTCCTTAGCCGTTGTTCTGCAGATTGGTGTATCAATCTCGATATCCACAAGAGGAAGTTCTCTGGTGGCTTCATAGGACATCAGCATCGCAACCTCACTGATCATCTCTCTGAATTCCTTTGAACTTGTCTCTGTGCGACGGATAATTCCTATCTTATGCTGAATTAACGGGTGGTCCATAACTACGACTTTAGCCATACTAAATATCTCCTTTATCCTTATGTATTTCTTAGTTTCGTTTGAATTATTGTTGTTTTTCATGACAAGTTGCCAGACGAATATAGTATTAACACTTTATTCCTCTTCATTCTCCATCAGATGAATTCTTCTTGCATGTCTCTCATCACCTGAAAATGGAGTCTTCAAAAATGTATCCACAATGTCAATTGCAAGTCCCGGACCCACTACACGGCCCCCCAAGGCCAATATATTGGCATCGTTATGCAGCCTTGTCATCTCAGCGCAGAAGCTGTCCGTACAAAGAGCCGCCCGAATCCCTGGAATCTTGTTGGCTGTGATGGAAATTCCAATTCCTGTACCGCAAATCAGAATACCTTTGTCACACCTGCCATCCAAAATTGCATGTGCTACCTTTCTGGCATATATCGGATAATCTACGGACTGGTTGCTCAGACATCCAAAATCTTCGTACTCCAGTCCCTTCTGATCCAGATACTGCTTAACTTCCTGCATCAAATCAAATCCCCCATGATCACATCCTAATGCTATCATTTTCGTAATTCCTCCTCGTTTAACTGTATTACAATACCGGAAACAAGAGCTTCCAGAATTTCGTAACATTGTCCATATGCTGCCAAAGGCTCCCCATATAGCGGTGTCACATCACCACTTAGCCGAATGAATTCTGTAATTGTATAAACATTGGCGGCATTCTCATAATTTCCCCATATCTTCGCCTTCTGTGAATCCTCCATCGTCAGGATCAGCGCTCGATCATTAATATCTTCCTGCATCAACTGGGTGGCCGCATGATCTTTGGTGTTATATCCATTGCTGATTAATACAGCTTCTGCCTTCTGATTCATGGGTTCTGGAAAGAGTACCACCAGTCCTCTGGATAGAATCTCCAGGGAGCCCATCAAAAACTTGCTCTTCATAATGGCCTTCGCCATAGGCGCACGTGTGGTATCATCCGAATCCACAAATATTAACCTATCGTATTGCTTCACTCAACGTCACCTCAACTATGCTTCAATAATTTCATGCCCCGCTGCCTTTAACAGACGATTCATGATAGCCTGTCCCATCCGTGGTGTATCAAAGGATTCGGAGTAAATATAATCCACCTCTTCCTCATCAAAGGCCCTCAGCACCTGATATAGATGCATGGCGATACTTTCCTCGTTGGATCGGGCACCAATGCTCTTAATCTTCCCCAGCGGATATCTGGAAAATGTCTCATCCGTGCAGATAATCCCTACCCCGGCGCCCTCATCCAGACGATTCCGGGCCAGTGTATTGATTGTCTCCACGACATTTTCCATACTGCCCTCCACAACAGCCAAGTCAGCCCGTGGAGCATAATGCTTGTACCGCATCCCCGGAGCTTTTGGCCGGAGATTGCTGTCAGTGGACAAAATACCTGGATCGAGACGTACTTCCCCAATAACCTCTTCCAACATCTGTTGATTCAGATATCCTGGCCGCAGAATCGTAGGAATCTCTTCTGTGAAATCCACAATCGTGGACTCCAGACCAATGTCCGTCATTCCCCCGTCGATAATCATCTCAACCTTGTCAGATAAGTCATCAATCACATGCCTTGCCATCGTGGGACTTGGCCTTCCCGAGGTATTGGCGCTGGGTGCCGCTACATATCCTCCTGCTCTCCTGATTACCTCCTGGGCAATCCGGTTCACGGGCATCCTGACCGCAACACTTTCCAATCCTCCTGTGGTCTCATACGGAACACAGTCCGACTTTTCAAAGATCATGGTAAGAGGTCCTGGCCAGCATCTGGCCGCCAGAATCTTTGCCTTTTCGGGAACCCTTTTGACAATTTTCTGCAGATGCCCCATATCCGCAATATGAATGATCAATGGGTTATCCGACGGCCTCCCTTTTGCCGCATAAATCTTCTTAGAAGCAGCCGGATCCAGAGCGTCTCCGCCCAGCCCATACACCGTCTCAGTAGGAAATGCCACCAGACCGCCCTGCTGCAGAATCTGCCCTGCTTTATCAAGTGCATTCTCATCCAGTTTTTCCTCTGTCATTACAGCAATTTCAGCTTTCATTCTTATCCTTCGCTTCTTTCTAACTTTTTTACTCTTGACATTATACCATGTTCATTTATAAATGGAAACCCTTTATTCAAGTGATGGCTTTTTCTGACTTTTTATCCAATTTTAGGTATTGCAGGATTCCGTTGCAGATCGCATCTGCCAACTTCTCCTGATACTCTTCGGTGGTCAGAAGCTGGGCTTCCCCGGGATTACTTAAGAAGCCACACTCCACGATTGCTATGGGCACATCTGTCTTCTTCAAAAGATAATAACTGGTATTGCCCTTGGCCTGCCTGTGGTTGCTTGGATCCACCCCTTCAACCAAAGCGGTCTGCAATCCTTCCGCCAACCGCTTCCCCTCTGCGGAATGAGTATAGTAGAACACCTGAGCGCCCTTCACATCCGGTGTCGTATAACTATTCTGGTGGATACTAACCGTGCAGAGGGGCGCGGTTTTATGTATTAATTCACACCTCCGCTGCAGATCCTGAACCTTTTTATTGTTGCTGCCTGTATCATACAGACCCACATCTGATTCCCTGGTCAAAACCACATTGACCTTCTGCTCCTCCAGCTTTTTCTTCAGCAATAAGGTGATTTCCAGATTCAATTCCTTCTCCTTCTCGCCATTTACCCCTATCTTTCCGGGATCGGCGCCTCCGTGACCGGCATCCAACACCACCGTCACCTCTCCTTTTTTCTGCTGGCTGACCAGCCGTGCACCCTCTCTGGAAAGTCCAAAAATCCCCACAATAAGCAGAACTGCCATCGCCAGTTCCATCCATCTTTTATTCAAAACAAAAAATCTCCCCGGACATCTTTCTTATAATATATGCCCGGGGTATTTCATTCAGTCTTCTCTTTTCAATTAGTCTTCACTTAGATATTTATGTACTTGATTTTCCAACTTGTCTTCCAGGTCTTCAATCTCATCTTCTTCATCCAGACTGTCATCGTCCGCTTCCAGTGGAGAAGTGGTAAGCCTCTCATAAGCCGAATCGCTGAATCCATCATCTTCGATCTCGTAATCCAGTTCTTCCATGGATTCCGGAACGGTGCTTACGATATTATTTACCGCTTTACAAGCCTCCATAAAACGCCGCTGCACCTGATTCATAAGTTCTACCGTGGCATTAAGCTCTTCCTGGACGGCAATATACTTTTTCTTGCCTTCAGCCAGTCTGTCATCCACTTCTTTTTGAACGGACTCCACACACTTCTGAGCAGCTGCCTGAGCCTGTTCCAGCATGCGAGAACTCTTCTCATTGGCATCCTTCACAATATTGTCTGCACGAAGCTGGGCATCGAATACAAGTCTGCCTATACTCTCATAATTGTCAATATAAGACTGGTATTTTCCCTTTATATCCCGCTCCAGGGATGCGATATGCTGCTCATACTGGCTCACTTTTTCATTCAGCTCTAAAATCTTGTTGTCTTTCTCTTTAATCGTGTTCAAAAACCTTGTCTTTTCCGCGTAAGCCGCATCCTTCATCCGGGTGATGCCTTCTGAAACATCATCCTTATCATAGCCCCCCATCAATGTGGTCTTGAACAAATCTCCACCATTTGCTGCCATGTATACTCCTCCTTCTAGATTTCTTCTGTGTGAACCTTCACATCTGTCACTGTAAATATCTGTTAATGATCTCCCACACCGTATTCCGTTCCAGGCCTAGCCTCCACTCAGCGACTCCGGCCAGTCCATGGCTTTGAATTACCTTCATCTTCTCTTCTATGGACTGTTCATCTTCCACCCAGATTGTATATCTGGCTGAATCATCTTCTGAGATGGCAACATTTTGCCCCAGTTCGGGATCCCATTCTTTGGTCATCTGGTGTTCCTGGATATAACTGTCTGCCCCATCCATTCCCAGCACCTCACTGGTGGGTCTTTCCTGACCGAATGTCTCGGTCCAGACCCTGGTATAGAATGGGATTGCATTGATAACTTTAGAAGCCGGAACCTCTTCAAGTGTCCGCTTAATTCCACTTTCCACAAAGGGAAGTGAGGCTACTGATCCTGCCTTCTCACTTCCGGAATAGTGCTCATCATACCCCATGATGATCACGTAGTCCACAATCTTCCCCTGGGTGCCACGCTTATAATACATATTATAATTCTGAGGTACCAGATTATCAACCGAAACCACCAGATTTTTCTCATGGGCCTTTATGGTAAGTTCCCGTAAAAATTGAAGAAAATGTGGAATACTATCTTCGGTTAACTGTTCAAAGTCCACATTGATGCCATCCATCCCACAATCTTCCGCAGCTGCCAGCAGCTGTTCAATAATTCTCGTTCTTTTGCCGATGTCAGCCAGTACTTCTGCCGTGGTCACATTCTCACTGAAATTATCCACCAGACCCCAGACTTCAAGTCCCATGGCATGGGCCTGATCCACATACTCTTTGCTGGCGATGGAGGAGACAGCTCCTTCATTATCCTCCAGTTTAAACCAGGTAGGTGATATGGTGGTAAGACCTGTGGCATTGGAAACAATTTCCGGAAATCCGGCATTGCCATCTGCAGTGGTCACCTGATGCCATCCAAGGTTAATCTTATAATCTCTGGAGATTGCCGGGAATTCCAATGCCTTGTTCTCAGCCCGGGCTGCTGCCGCTTCCGGTTTGGAGATTGATTTATTCTCCACATATCCTATACTGCCTTCCAGGGTGGAGACTTTGGTCCAGTTATCCAGTTGCTCCATAACCATAAGCTTCTCGCCCGTTACAGTTTTCTGAAGCACTTTACTTTTAATTCCGCCCTTCACCCTCACTGCCGTGTCCTTGGTAACGGTCACCTGCTGCAGGTTCGACCACCGTGTGCGGATGACCGCTCTTGCAGGTTCTGTGTATGTAGCACAATCCATATCCGTATATTCCTGGATAAAATCCACGGCCAGATAATAAGTTCCGCCCTCTTCAATCAGAGCAGGGGCTCCGCTTTCTGTGGCATAGGTTTGATCTCCCGGCATTATGGTGCGGATACCATCCGCCAAGGTCAGCATCATCTGCTGATTCACCTCATCCCAGTAAAAATTTGTATCTAGTTTTTCCTGTACGGAGTCGTAACTTATATATACTTCTTCGTTACGGAAAATCCCAGGTGTATCGGAAATCTCATCATTTATAATCAAGGCTGCCTGTCCTTCTTCGACAAGGCCATAATAAGCGTTCAAATCTTCTGTCTTACTGGTGGGGGTATACCGATTAATCATCATACTGACGACACCTACAATTCCCACGACCAGAATCAAGCCAATTACGATTAGTACTGGCGCTGCTTTTTTCGTCATAAAAAGTCTTCCTCTCTAGCATTTTGTCATTTTAAGTGCCTCTGCAGCGTAACAACTTCTGCATGAATTCATGGCATATAACCAGTATACAAGATGCCCAACTTAAGGGCAAGTGTAAATTTCTACAATCAGACATAATCCGACAGCAGAGTTATGCACAAGGGACCCAGGTATTCTGCTGCCGGATTTTTCCGTTATTCTTCTTTCACATAGATAAAATCAATTTGCCTGATCACACCTTCATCTTCGATATAATCACGCATATAAGTACCTGTTTCGGCGATGACATAAGCGCACACGATTTCTTCAGGACAGCTTTTGTTTCCATTGATGCTCAGCGAAATTTTCCTATTCTGAAGCTCCGCAAGTTCTATGAGCAGCGCTTTCATCCTTTTCGTATCATCCTTTTTTTCTATTATCATCTTCTTTCATTAGGCGCACCCATCATAATCCTGTGATATATCTTCCGCAGCAGTCCAGATGCGGACTGGGCAGCACCTGGAAGAGGCGGGGTCCGTGATATAAAGAAAGCATTTCATTCATGCACCCTTCCTTTCAGAGAATAGATCGACCTGTTGCGTCTCTTACTATGTATAAGAACTGCAATAACAGACACATGATTTTCTCTTCTGATGCTATTATCTTCTGTACTCGATTTGGAAATATTATTGACGATTACAATTAGATATCCTGTCGGAAATAACTGAAACGGCGAACTGCCGGAAATCTTGCGATGTGTATGATATGATCATGAATATTAGTGATACAAAGGCTTCACTTCCTTTCTTATCACGTATCCATTATTGTCACTTCTTATCCCTTATTATAACCGAATTACGCATTTTTTCAAGTATTTTATTTTTTTACCTTAATTTATCTTTCTTTTTTAAACTTTTCCTTAGTTTTTCAAACTAACAACAAAAAAGAAATGACTTTCATATAAGGATATGGTAAAATATCGAAATCAAGCAGTAACAGATAGACTTATGCGAGTTAATATGGAGGATGAATCATATGGAGTTATCGTATATAAAAGCGACATTAGATGATTTGGAATGGTTGGCAGAATCTAGAATTCTAGTTTTAAAAGCTGTAAATAAGCTGGATGATTCGGTAGATATGACAGAGATAAAAAAGCAATCTTATGACTATTATAAAAGAGCCTTAGCCGATGGAACACATGTTGCATATCTGGTTTTTGATCAAAATACCTTTGTTGGTGCCGGGGGTATTAGTTTCTTTCAGGTAATGCCTACCTACCATAATCCAACTGGTAACAAAGCCTATATCATGAATATATACACCAATCCCGATTACAGAAGGATGGGTATCGCTCATAAGATATTGGATTTTCTGGTTTCAGCATCCAGGGAAAAAGGCATCTCAGCCATTTGCCTTGAGGCAACTGACATGGGACGTCCTTTATATGAAAATTACGGATTTATTGCAATGAATGATGAGATGGAGTTGCCGGAGTGAATCTAAATCTATGGAAAAAGCGGTATGACAAAATGCCATACCACTTTCCCCCATAACCTTGCCTTAATACCCCTGCGAATGCTGGGTTTAAGTTATCACTTCAATCCATCAGATTAATTTCATC
>DVNN01000155.1 GCA_018714325.1 Candidatus Pelethocola excrementipullorum | reverse complement strand
CTCAGGTTCTGATTGGCAGTTAAAATACCTTCTGCGGCAACCTGATTAGATCCAAAGATACCGATTGTATCCGCTTTATTTAAGATATTTGAAGCCTCTGTGGCACACAACTCAACAGTGGTCTGTGCAGGTACCGCCACATCGATGATAACATCGGCCGAAGCCTGATCCCCTGCATCTTTACATTTGTTTACATAATAGTCATTTCCTGTAACCGCGACCTTCTTTCCATCTGCGGAAGCAAGCTCACTAAACTTATCAATGAATCCCAAACCACGTGATGTGATTGACTCGGAGGTTGCCTCCTGATTTACTTCACCGATTCTAACCGGCTCCGATGCATTTGCAATTTTATCTTTTAATGCTTTATATAGATTTTCTGCCGCCGTTGCACCTGCCGCATAATTATCAGTCGCAACCGTGGAATATACGGATCCATCCGGTGCATCCGGGATTCCTGAGTCAAAGCAGACCACCGGGATTTTTTTATCCAGTGCTATTTGCAGGGAATCAAGGACGGAATCCTGATCACAGGCTGCCAGGCCAATTCCATTGGGAGCATTATTAATCGCGCTGTTTAACATATTTACCTGATCCGCAATATCGGATTCCGCATTTGGACCTGTACAGTTTACCGACACACCCAGTTTCTTTGCTTCTTCCTCAATCCCCTTAACAGCAGCCTGCCAATAGGATGACTGATAGCTCTTAACGATGATCTCAAATTTGTAATCTTTTCCGCCTTCTGTATTGCTTGCACTGTTGTTACTTGCACTGGCTGCAGTACTTTTTTCGTTTGAATCATTTGTGTTCGTACCACATCCGGCTAAAATCCCTGAAATCATACTGACTCCCAGTAGTACTGCTAAAATTTTCTTATACATCTTTCTACCTCCTCTTTTCCTTTTCTATCCCTAAGCCTTTTACCAGGCCATGAGGTTCATTAACACATCACGATACCTTTTTTCTTTTTTTAAGAATATCCACCAATACGGCACCAAGCAATACCAAACCGGTAATGATCTGCTGCCAATTCGCCTGCAGTCCTATAAATGGAAGTCCAGTCTTAAGGAGACATATGACAAAAACACCGATGAGGGCTCCTATAATACTTCCTGCACCGCCTGTGGCAGAAGTGCCTCCGATAATCGCACCTCCGATGGCCTCCAGCTCGAATCCGGCTCCGGTTCCCGGTTGGATTGTTGGAAATACTGCCGAATAAGAGATTGCCGCCAATCCGGCAAATAAACCAGAGATTGCATATGCAATAATATGATAGAATCTAACATTGACTCCCGATAATCTTGTGGCCTCTTTGTTGCTTCCGATTGCCAGCGTATAACGGCCCACCTTTGTATGGTTTAATACATAAGACATAATGAATACAATAATCAAAATCCAAAGAAATCCCAATGGAAGTTTTAATTTATCAACAATGTCAATCTTAAATATATCCCTAAACCATCCGCCCGGTGCCCCTTTCGCCGGCCAGGAAATTCCAAATCCCCCTACGACGATAGAACCTAGCCCCCGGTTAATCATACAAGTACACAAGGTTGCCAAAAATGGTGGCAAGTCCATAATTGCGATTAAACATCCATTAATTATCCCCATCACAATCCCCAGGACAAGACACACCGCTAACCCTGCCAACATGGGCCAGCCTTTAAATGTAATCAGATATCCGCCGATCAGCGAATAACAAACTAACCCGGTACCGATGGATAGATCTACACCTCCGGTAATTAACGGAAAAGTTACCCCAATAGCCATAAAGGTAATGTAGTAAGAATAATCCAAGATACTAATAATGGTTGTATACTTTCTAAAATTAGGGCTTAAGGCACAGAAGAATAAGAATAATGCAACCACTACCAGAAAAACAATAAATCTTTGTCCACCCAACTTTTCAATTGCCGGCTTCTTCTTTATATCTAATTTCATAGTCTTATTTCCCATCATCTTCCTCCCTCTAACCAATGTCCCGTGTGGCCAGATTCATGATATTCTCCTGCGTCGCTTCAGAAATATCTATTTCACCCGTCTTTTTCCCTTCACACATGACTACAATTCTGTCACTCATACGCAGAATCTCCGTCATTTCAGAGGAAATCATTATGATGGCTTTTCCTTCTTTCGCCAACTGGTTTATCAATTTATAGATCTCGTTCTTCGCCCCCACATCGATTCCTCTTGTGGGCTCGTCAAATATTAAAATATCGCAATTTCGTGTCAGCCACTTGGCAATTACAACCTTCTGCTGGTTACCGCCGGAAAGATTCACAACCAGCTGATCCACACTGGGTGTTTTAGTCGCCAGTGAATCCACATATTTTTGAGCAACTTCCCGTTCTTTTTTCTTATCAATAAAGATCCCTTGCATATAATCATCCATAGATGCCATGGTGGTATTTTCCGTAAGGGTTTTTTGAACGACAATACCATATCGCTTCCGATCCTCCGACAAATATCCAATGCCATTTTTCACCGCATCCTGAGGGTTCTTGATGATAACTTTTTTACCCTCAATATAGATGTCCCCGCTTTCAATGGGATCCGCCCCAAAAAGTGCTCGTGCTGTCTCCGTACGCCCCGCACCCATAAGGCCTGAAAACCCTAATATCTCACCTTTATGTAATTCAAAACTAACATCCTGTACCATTTTCCCTGCATTCAGATGATCTACCTTCAATACAACAGGTGCATCTTCAGGCACCGCACTCTTCGTCTTAGGCTCCTCATAGATCACACGGCCAACCATCATATTGATAATATCGTTCTTTGTGCTCTCGTCTGTAATCAAAGTTCCCACATAGGTTCCATCCCGCATCACCGTAATACGGTCTGTAATAACTTTAATCTCATCCATCCTATGAGAGATATAGACAATACCCAATCCCTTTTCCCTCAAATCCCGAATGATCTTAAAAAGCTCCTCTATCTCTGTCTCCGTAAGAGCCGCCGATGGTTCGTCAAATACAATGATTTTGGCCTCATGTGAAATCGCCTTGGCAATTTCGCACATCTGCTGTTTCCCCACTGTAAGATTCCCCATAAGCTGCCTGGGATCTATATCCATATTTAATTTTTGAAAGAGTTTTTCCGTCTCATCATTCATCCTTTTATCGTCTATGCCCAGCCCCTTCTTAAACTCTCTCCCGATAAAGATATTTTGGGCCACGGTCAAATGGGACAGCATATTTAGTTCCTGATGAACAATGATGATTCCCGCATCCTGCGCTTCCTTTGTATTATGATACTCTACTTCTTTTCCTTCATATATAATAGTGCCGGAATCTTTCTTGTAGATTCCAGTCAGAACCTTCATCAACGTGGATTTTCCGGCTCCATTCTCTCCCATCAGAGCATGCACTTCACCCCTTCTGACTTCCAGATTCACGTGATCCAGCGCATGAACACCTGGGAAAGATTTATCAATTTCCTTCATCGTTAATATAACTTCGCCCATACTCTTAACCATACCTTTCCATTCACTTATAAATCATCATTAATTTTTTCTGCGGCGGGCGATAACATCGCAATATACGGCCACAATAACAATAATACCTGTGATAATAAGCTGATAGTCTTTTGTAAAGCCAAGAGCCAGTATTCCTTCTTGAAGTAGTGCGATGATGAACACACCAATCACGGTTCCGCTGATGGATGCAAGTCCGCCTGCCATGGATGTCCCTCCCATAACACAACCTGCAATCGCTTCATTGTTATACTGATCTCCATATCCCGGCTGAACTGTCGTATAAGCAGACACGAAAAAGATAGCCGCAATCCCCACCAGTAATCCGCAGATAACGTATGCTAACATCTCCCATTTTTTTACATTGACACCTGAGAGTCTGACCGCCTCTTTGTTACTTCCCAGTGATAATATGTAACGCCCCATCTTCGTGTTATTCAGTACCATGGCACAAATAACGGCCATCAGTAAAAAGATAAATAACCCAACCGGAATATTGCCTATTTTAATGAAATTCCGATACCATCCGGCTTCTGCCGATGACTGTGGCCAACTGACTGACTGGGTCTTGGTAAACACGGATGCGACACCCCTGGCAATATTCATGCTTGCCATAGACACAATAAAAGGGGGAACTGACCAATATGCGACCAGATAACCATTAAATATACCAAATATGATTCCAACCAATATGCTGATCATCAGACACACCGGCATGGGAATGCCATAACTTGTAAGACAGTACCCTGAAATCAAAGCACAGCAGAACATGACTGGACCGATAGAAAAATCAATTCCTCCTGTCGCAATTACAAAGGTAACCCCCAGCGATAAAAAGCCAAGAAAATACGCATAATTAAGCAAATTCAAGATTCTGCTGAACCCCCAGAAAGAACCCCCGGTTGCCACACAAAAGAAGGCGTACATCAGAATCATAACAAAAAATAGGACGATTCTGTTAAACCCTACTTTTTTAACAAAAGAATTCTCTTTTATCTTTTCCACCTTTCTCCCTCCTATTTTTATATTCATGAGGGTTATTATACTATTGCCCTTTCCGCATTAACATTGAAAATCTTCCTAGAAATGGTTAAAAAATTACTGAGATGTTTTTTTAGCTTCATACAGCTTGCTTTTACCATAAAAAGTCATTATAATGTCATCAATCAGCCATTACCCTTAGGAGGTATTTATGAGGCATACACGCTTATCATTTTTCACAATATTGATTTTGATCTTATCTATTCTTAATTTTACGGGATGCGGCAATCAAGCGGCGGATAAGACTTCCCAGGATATTGTCTGTCCTTTTACCTCCCTTTCCTGGGACAATACTTATGATGATATGGTTGATCTGGAGGGCAGTGACTATAAGAGTTATGATTCGGTGTACAATGGTACCACCTATAGCTACCCAAAAGAATATCTAGGTATGGAAGGAATCATAAAATATATGTATAATGAGGATGAGGCTTTGATGTGCACAGCCTGGGTATATAGCGGAGGGACCAATGAGAATTTGGATGACTTGTACGCCACCATACATACTGATCTGACTGCATCCTATGGTAAAAGTGGCTATGATGCTAAGAACTCGACAAATTATGGAGATGTGTGGTATTTGGAAGATGGACATATTATCCTGAGTGTGATGACCACCGCTCAACAGAATGTGCTTCAATACTCCTATCTTAGCCCGGAATCATCAGAATAAGGGATATACAGAACGAAAGGGGAAATTTTATGATACACGAAAAAATCATAATAGAAGAAAAAACAGAACATTATAACGAAGCATTTATGCTCACTTATTTCTGGGAAGATTCACAGGAACTTAATCCTAATCTAAAGCGGCCGGTTATCTTAATCTGCCCCGGGGGTGCTTATGCCAGAACCTCGGACCGGGAAGCTGAAGCTGTCGCCCTTCGTTTTATGAGCATGGGGTATCATACTGCAGTACTTCGTTACAGTGTGGCTCCAGCAACATATCCAACCGCATTACATCAGCTTGCAAAATCTGTCAGCATATTAAAGGAACATAGCGAGCAATGGCTAATTGAAAAGGATCAGATTATTCTCATGGGTTTTTCAGCCGGAGGTCATCTGGCTGCATCTCTAGGTGTATTTTGGAATCAGGGAGATATCAGCCGTTCCCTCGGACTCTCCGAAAACCAGATACAACCTGCCGGAATGATCCTATGCTATCCTGTGATCTCTTCCGGTGAGTTTGGCCATCAGGAAAGCTTCCACAATCTTCTCGCTGAAAATTATAATGCTTTAAAAGATTCTATGTCACTGGAAAATCAAGTAAATTCCAAAACACCAAAGACATTTCTCTGGCATGGATATGAAGATAATTCTGTCCCCGCAGAGAATTCATTACTATTTGCCGCCGCGCTGAAAAAGCATCATATTCCTGTGGAATATCACCTTTTCTCAAAGGGTGGGCATGGACTTGGTCTTGCCAATGCACTCACAGCCGACAAGGATGGCTGGGGAATCGAACCCGCATGTGAACCATGGAGCACTCTGGCTGAATACTGGCTAAGACGGGAATTTCATTATCCTGCCCTTGACATCCCCCAGATTTTAAGCTAAGATACCATAATAATTGATACCAGGGTCAAAAGGTATTTTGCCCCCATGATACTACGGATTGTTCCGCACAAAAGTGCTTCCACATCTTCGCTCCGCTTCGGTCGGTGCTAAACGAGTGCCACTGGCACTCAGCACCCTAAAACATTCGAAATCCGCCCTATTCGGGCTACTTTCTCATGTTTTGCGGGTCCTAAACTCATGCTTTTTCATGCAAGCATGAAACGCATAACCTTTTGACCCTGGTATCATCATATGATATCTTTATTATATAGTATACCGGTATACCGGTCAAGCCTTTTCGTATTGACTCTTGAAAAAAAATAGGATATGATATGATTCAAGACTTTTCATTCAAGGAATTTGTACACTTCAGTAATTTCTTTATGCAAAAGATTAAAATTGGAAAGGGATTGATACCAGATGGCAGACAATCTTCCGTTACAGATACAGGCATATAACTACTTAAAGGATAAAATCCTGTCGGATCAGTTAGAGCCCCATACGCTTTACTCAGAGACAAAAATAGCAAAGGAAATAGGGATATCAAGGACACCTGTCAGGGATGCAATCAGAAGCCTGAGCCAGGCGGGATACGTCGAGGTGGTACCCAGCAAAGGATTCATGATCAGACATCTCGGCGAATATGAGCTACAGGAAAGCATTCAGGTGAGATGCGCCATCGAGGGATTCTGCATCCATATCATAGCCAAGGAAGCGGACAGTGAAAAGGGAAAAGAATTGCTGTCAGAGCTTGAGAAACTGATACAGAAGCAAGAAGATGCGTTGGAAAAAAATGATCAGAAAGCCTTTATGGAATATGATCATGAATTTCATCTGCTCTTTATTCATTATGTGGATAATCAGGAGTTTAATCAGCTGTTTCAAAAGTTGATGCATCTCATCCACCTAACTACAAAAAAATCCTTAAGTTTCAAAGGACGAATTGAAGAGACCCTTAAAGAACATCGAGGGATATTGACAGCACTTAAGAATCTTGATGAGGCAGTGGCTTACAGTGCATTAATTGAGCATTTGATCATGCCACTTAAGATGCCCATTGTGGTGAAAGAAGAAAAGTAGTGATAAGTGTTGAGGAGGGATGTTAAGAATGAGAGTATTGTTTTTTGATTCAAAGAATCGGGTGAGGACTGGATATCTATTGATCTTAGCTCTGGCGGTTATGATCTTAGCCTCTGTTGCGGCAGGTTTTGGAAGTGCTGTTTTTGTGAAAAACGAGGTGATGGGGGAAATCATATATTCCATCTTGTATGGTGGAATCACGCTTTTACTGGCATTATTCTTGTTTCGTAAATTGTATACCTATCAGAAAAACGACGATATGGATTGCTTTCAGTTAAAAAAGGAAAGTTTTCTTTATCTTGGGGCGGGGCTTCTTGTAGGGCTGGTACTTTTTACAGCAGTGGTAGTTCCATTATATCTGACGGGTCAGTATAAAATTGAATTAACAGGCGCTGCATTTCTGCCCATCTTTTTGAACTTTATCTTTTTTGTTTCTGTGGGAATAACAGAAGAGGTGGCGACCAGAGGACTGATGCAGCATGCATTGATGCGCTTTGGAAAATGGCCGGCCTTAATTCTGATAAGCGTTGTATTCGGCCTTTTACATATGGCCAATGAAGGTGTTACGGTAAATGCCATATTGGGAGTTACGTTCGCAGGATTTATGCTGGGAATGGCCATGTATGCCACCAATAGTATTATGTTCGCCATAGGTATCCACATCACATGGAATTGGGTGCAGGGAGCTGTTTATGGAATACCCGTCAGCGGTATGTTAAGCCAGGCACATATTTTTAAGACCACATTTTTAGGAAATAATTCCTTAGTTACAGGCGGAGAATTCGGAGCGGAGGCTTCCTTGTCTTGCTTGATTGTGTTAGTATTGATATCTGTTGCATTCTATCTGTATGGTAAGAAAAAAGGTCGTTTTTAACATAAGTTAAGTAAAAAAGAATAAAAAGTCAGCGGGCAGATTGCTAACTGCCCGCTGACTTTTTGTTCTTTTCTGTTAGTTATGTTTCAGGGTGGCTGGATTCTACTGGGATTCTATCAGCCCTTTCAGCAGAAAATTATAGACCTTTTGCATGGACTCGGCCTCCACATATTCAGGACTATCCCTGTAACCGCCATGCATGGTGGTTGAAATCTCCATCTGCTCAAATATCATATCGTATTCAGGTGGTCTGCCAAAGAATCCGCCCCCATAGGTTGCCAATATTTTTAAGTACTGTACATCCCAATAGGGGACGATGGACAGGCTTATGGTAGGAAAGGATCTTTGGAATGACAGGTCATCGCTCGGCGGCAAATATTTTAAGAGGTTTATCAGATTGCTCTTTAAGAATTTTTTGTCGTCAAAGGCCTTGAGGTCGGTTTTCTTTAACTTCCCTTTTTTCGTCATGACAATGGAGTCACCAAATCCACAAAGATCCAGATTGATGACGCCGGTTATGGAGTTGGAGTCGATTTCTGAAACGTAAAACTTGCTCCCGATCTGCTTATTCTCTTCTCCATCAAAGAAGGCAATACGGGCATTGATACCATGCTGTCTCAGTTCTTTTGCCAAATCGATTAAGATGCAGACCGAAGAAGCATTGTCATTGGCTCCGAGACTGCCGGGATAGGCATCATAATGGGCACATAAAAGCACCGATGGCGAGGAATCGTAAGGTTCAATCACATAATTCGTAATGCCCAGTGGTACTTTAAAGCTTGGTTCCTGCTCCTGGAGGGTATAGGGAAGTCCTTCTGATTCCAGTATTTCCTTCAGGGCTTGCTTTCTAAGGGCAGTGTCCCGCACTGCAAGTGCGGTAAGATGTCTGGTTATCATAGGATTCTCCTTCTGCCGGTCATTAGATACATGCATCCATAGGTACTTTAATTACGATTTTCAGAATATTACGGGATTGGCCGCCTTTTTGTATGGCTGGTACATGCACATCCCAAGGGAAGTAGACCGCATAGGTTCCCTTGGTCAACGTAAAGAGATTTTCACTGATCTGATCGTTGTTTTTATAAAAGAGAATATCTCTTGGGCTATCAAGCAGATCTTCATCGACGATGTTGGTTCCATCGTCATTATAAAAAGATGCCAATTCCACGCTGTCATTGGCCAGGAACTGGATATCTATATTTTTTCTATGGATTTCCGGACGGAGTTCTTCCCTTGGCTTCGTATCCAGACTTAAGACCTGTAATATCACAGGCACACCTTCCAGTTCCATGGGAAAGGCTCCTGTTTCATACTTGGTAAAATCCGTTTCTTTCAGAAAATGCAAAGCATTTTGGATTGGTTTCGGCAGTATCTTTGCCTGCTGTTCAAAAAATTCATTATAAACATTTCCGTATAACATAGTTATCTCCTTACTGTCTGGATGTCATACCGCCATCAATATGTAAAATCTGTCCGGTTACAAAGCTGGCGGCATCACTGCATAAATACATGGCTCCGCAGGCAATGTCTTCCAGACTGCCGATTCTTCCCAGAGGGATGCGGTCAACCAGGCTATTGTAGAAGTCCTTATCGTCTAATTGACGTGCACTGATGTTTGTTCTTACGAAGGTGGGGGCGATGGCGTTGGCTGTGATGTTGTACTTGCCCCATTCACAGGCAATCTGCTTGGTATACATATTTACCGCACCCTTACTTGTGCAGTAACCCAGATAGTTTTCTGAAGCACCCAGCGTGCCTTTTACGGAGGACAGGTTCACAATCTTGCCGTATTGCTGTGGAATCATGAAACGCCTTCCGATGGCTTTCGTTACGAAGTGGGTGCCCTTTACATTGATGTCCAGCACCTTGTTAAAGGTTTCCTCATCATAATCTTCGGCTTTGACCAGAATATTGATTCCTGCACTGTTTACAAGGATATCCACCCGGTCAAAGGATTTGCCGATTTCATCAATCATATGATCCACATCTTGACTATTTGTGATATCACAGGAAACCGCCAGAAACTTCATGCCCAGAGAATCTGCGTATTTCTTTAAATCATCGGCGCCCTTGATATTACGGGAACAGACGATGACATTGGCACCGGCCTGCAGAAATGCTTCCGCGATGGCATGTCCAAGACCGCTGGTTCCTCCCGTAATTAAGGCTGTTTTACCCTCTAATGAAAAAAGTTGTTTGTAGTTTTTCATGTTGATCTCCTTTAAATCAACCAGTTAGATAATCTGGCTTGTATTTTTTGATTGGCTCCAATAATAAAAGTACCTTGGACAAATGCTGGTCGAAGATGAGATAAGCCTGATCAGTTTGTCTGGTAAGAATAAAATTCGTTAAGTTGCTTAAATCCATATATAGTTCATGAGATATGGTTGAACTTGTGTTGGTTGCCAGAAATAAGATTCTCTGATAGTCGCTAAAAGACTTTTTCAATGTTTTCCAGATTAAATCCATTTGACCCGACAAAAGATATAATTGCTCATAAAAACCAATAATATGACTTGTTACTTCATTCAGACGATTTTCTGTAATGCAAAGATTCAGATCGTCCAATCTTTTATGTAACGCTTGTTTTTCATCATCCTGAAGTTCCCGGGCCAGAATATTTTGAATTACAGTGGATCCGAAAGTGGATTGAAGCCAGATGGAATACTCGAATAATTCGGCATCGAAGCCTGCCACATAGGCTCCTTTTTTGGGCACGAGATTAACCAATCTGTCCCGTGAAAGCTTTGTGATGGTATCGTGTACCGGTGTTCGGCTAAGTGACAGGGTATTGGCCAGTTCCAATTCATTTAATTTTTGAGTCGGAAGAAGTACAAGTTCCATAATGCTCTTTTTTAATATACGGTAGGCATACTGCCGCGCGTCTTCCTCTTTCTTTCGCCTGGGCAACCTGTTGTTGTTTTTAAGGAGGAGGCTCATAAGTTATCCTTTCGTATTATCCATATCCATCTGCTAAAATGCAATAACTAAAATACAATAATGTAATAACTGAAATGCAATAACTGAAATACAATAATGTAATATCTGAAATGCAATTTTATTAGATGAACTCTGCATACTATTTTTTCTATATATTACTATATTTTGTAGAAAAAAACAAGTTATATTGTACAAAAATAACACATGCTGTCGAAAAAGTATAAAAATTATATAAAAAATGGTTGATATAGCATCGAAAATATGTTATCTTGTTTTTATGAAAAATTATCATTTAGAGTTGTTTCAACAAAACTGAAATGCAATTTTAATTCATGTGATTATTAATTGCCTTTTAAGAAGGGAAGTAATTAGGTTTCATGAATTCTTATATTGATAACATTAGTCCCAACGATGATTTATATCTCACAATAAGAAATTATATCATTTCCATGGAATTAGAGCCAGGGGAAATGTTCAGTGAGAATACCATAGCCGCCAAGTTGAATGTGGGCAGGGTTACTGTAAGAGAAGCAATCACCCGGCTTCACGATGAAGGCTACATAGAAGTATTTCCCCAAAAGGGAACCGTGGTTACCATGCTTGACGTGGAAAGAATCAAACAGGCCGCATATGCACATACCGTATTGGAACAGGCTGTGATTAAGGAAATCATGGAAAGAGGAATCACGGAAAGTGAATTGGAATTATTGAGAGATGTTCTGGAAGAACAACAAAAAGTCATGGAGCATAGCGATATGCTTCATGTCATGTTGAAAGAATATCAGATTATGTATCATATATCCGCATTTTGTGGAAGACAATATATCTGGGAATTTTTTAATTCCATGGACTGTGATCTTTTAAGGATCCAGTACCTGCAGCACAGTACTTTTAACTATCAGATGCAGACCCTGTCAAGCCTTGAGAACATGGTGCTTGAAAGCCGGTTATTAGTTGATAACCTGGAACGGGGAGAGGAAGGAGCAGCCATCTTGATTTGCTCCAATCGTTACACCAAAGCCGTCTGGCAGGCTGATGTGCTTAAAAGTATTTACCCACAATACTTCTCTGGATAGTAAAGCTATTCGGTGATGTTATAATTTTTTTAATGAAAGGAGTGCAAGAAATAGTTGTAGATCAGAGAGAAAAGAAAGCTACACTATACCATTACTAATTTAAGAAATTTTTGGAGGGAATATTAAAATGGAATATGTAATTGGTGCGATTTTATTATTAACATTCTTTGGCCTGGCATATTACTGCATTAAAGGTCATAACCTGATGATTGGATTCTTGGCAATCACAATTGTCTGGACAGTGTTGCCACTGCTTGGAACCTTATTCGTAAGTGACTCATTCCTGGCTGCCAACGAGGTTCTGCAGTTTGGAAAAGGAAGTAATGCTAGATTAGTTGATATCCTGAATGAAATCTTTCAGGCTGGCCCCGAAGGTTGGGGATCAACATTGGTTAACGTATTGTGGGGTGCATGGTTTGGCCGTGTACTGATGGATACAGGTATTGCATCCACACTCATCCGTAAGACTGTTGAGTTGGGTGGAGATAAACCGATTGTAACCTTAACTTTATTAAATATCGTTAGTGCGGCTATCTTTACAGCCATGACAGGTGCTGGCCCGGTTATCGCTATTGGAGTTATTGTTCTTCCGATTTTGATGTCTCTTGGAGTGCCGAAAGCCATTGCTTTGTTCTCCTTTATGGGATCGGTTGCTGCAGGTATTTATCTTAATCCGGTAAACTTTGCACAGTACCGTCTATACTTGATTCAACCTGAGGAAATGGCTGATTTTACCCTGGGTTGGTATGCGAAAAAATGGGGCTTCATAGCTCTGATCATTATGTTAGTGGTTACCACAGTGTTAGCAGCTATCTACATAAAGAAAAGCAAAACATCTCATGCATGGGCAGCTCGTACAAATTCAGGAAGTGAGCAGAAAAATGCTCCATTTTATACACTGATTCTTCCAATTGTACCAGTATTATGGCTCAATCACAAATTTTGTGGGATAAAGGATTTCTGACATAAGTCTTCCTGCTGATATCAAACAGTTTAAGGAAGAAGTATTCATCATCACGATATCCGTAAGCCTGTCGTCTTAATGTTTTGATTTTGT
>DVNN01000154.1 GCA_018714325.1 Candidatus Pelethocola excrementipullorum | reverse complement strand
AAGAAGTTGACTTGACTTTGACAGAGATTAAAAAGAACACTCTGGAAGAGCAGGTTTTCAGCTATCAAGGGCAGGAGATTACCATACATCTGGCTGGAGCGGCCCAGATAGAGAATGCTGTCACGGCCTATGAAGCATTGCAGATGCTGGTACGCCATGGGCTGAAGCTGACCATCGAACAGATTGTAGAAGGGATGGCCAAAACCCGTTGGAACGGCAGGTTTACCAAGATATCCGAGGAGCCTCTGATTCTTGTGGATGGAGCTCACAACCCGGATGCTGCGCAAAAACTGCGGCAGTCCATCCAACAATATCTGGCCGGCAGACGGCTGATCTTTATTAATGGAATGTATTCTGATAAGGATTATGAAACTGTGGCCAGAATCACCGCACCGCTGGCGGAACAGATATTCACCATAGCGGCCCCAGGTAATGACAGGGCGCTTCCCCCAAAGGAGCTGGCCAGTGTCATAAGCAAATATAATCCAAAGGTAATGGCATGCAGCAGCATTAAAGAAGCGGTTGATTGGGCGAAACAGGCGGCCGGGAATGACGGAGTGATCCTCACCTTTGGATCTCTGGCATTTATTGGGGAATTAACAGCGATAGTCGAAGAGAAAGGGAATGGAACAAGATGTTAGACTTAGGAAAAATAAGAAATGACATAGATACCATCGATAACCAGATTTTAGAATTGTTCGAGCACCGGATGGCATTGACCGGGGAGGTGGCGGAGTATAAAATCGCCACCGGAAAACCGGTTTTTGATCAGCAAAGGGAGATATCCAAGCTTCAAAAACTGGGGGATGCAGCTTCAAACTCCTTTAATTCCAAAGGGATACAGGAGATTTTCTATCAGATAATGTCCATAAGCAGAAAACGTCAATATCAGTTGCTGACAGAGAATCAGGTGGAGCAGCCTGTGGACTATGTACAGGTGGACAATCTGCCCACCAAGGGGGCGAAGGTTATCTTCCAGGGAGAAGAGGGGGCTTATACCTATGAAGCCATGAGAACCTTTTTTGGGGAAGATATCCAGAGTTCCAACGTGGAGACCTGGAAGGAGGCCATGGAACTGGTGTCCAATGGACAGGCGGATTATGCGGTTTTACCCATAGAGAATTCCACGGCCGGCGTGGTGCAGGACATCTATGATTTAATGGCCGAATATCCCAACTATATTGTGGGTGAGCAGATCATCAGAATCGAGCATCAGCTGATGGGAGTCAAGGGTGCCCGGCTGTCGGATATCCGCAGGGTATATTCCCATCCCCAGGCACTGGCTCAGTGCAAGAAGTTCTTAGAAAAGAATCCGGGATGGACTCAAAAGAGGTCATTGAACACGGCTTTTGCTGCTAAAAAGGTGGCGGAAGAGGGGGACAAAACCCAGGCTGCAATCGCTGGCAGATCGGCGGCGGAGTATTTTGGATTAGAGATTTTAGAAAGTCAGGGATTGTCCACGGACACCAACTCCACACGTTTTATAGTGATATCAAATCAAAAGCGTTTTATTAAAGATGCAGGTAAAATCAGCGTTTATTTTGAACTGCCACATGAGAGCGGTTCTTTGTATAATATGTTATCTCATTTTATCTACAACGATCTGAACATGACCAAGATAGAATCCCGGCCCATCGTAGGACGCAATTGGGAATATCGCTTCTTTATCGATTTCGAAGGCAATTTAAGTGAGGCGGCCGTTAAAAATGCGCTGCGGGGAATCGATGCAGAGGCCAGCTATCTGCGGATTTTGGGGAATTATTAAAGGAAAGAAGGCTTTTTTATGACTAGAATTGAAGAATGTATTCTATATAGAGATTTTGAGCAGCAGGACGTGTTACAAGATATTACGGAGATGATGGACGATTGGTATAAGGAAGAGTTGGACGAGGGTGACAGAGCAAAATTTTACCGATGCCTGAATCAGCTGGTGGAGATGGCAAATGCCTATGGATTCTGGGGGAATCTGTGGCATGCCTACCTGACCTTTTTATTGGTGAATAAGGAGAATGCATTTTCCACCTCCTGCGAGATTGTGGGGAAGGTGGAGGGCAGCATCAATCAGATGGCGAAGCACGATTTCGTACGATTCAAAGAATTATTTGACTTCGACATCAGGGTATTCGACCAGGCCTTTCATTCCGGGGATAGCGAGATAATCTGCGCTTATCAGAATACGGATATGTCCAAGAAATTATTTAATCGTAGAGTCTGTGACCGTATTATGGAATTGAGCGAAAAGCTTTCCGCGGCCATGGATGTGGAAGAATTCATGGAACTGATGATTCAATTCTATAAGGATTTCGGAGTGGGAAAACTGGGGCTGCATAAGGCCTTCCGGATTGACAATAAAGATGGTGAGGTGGAGATAATTCCGATCACTAATATCGCCCACGTGCATCTGGATGATCTTGTGGGATATGAGATCGCCAAGAAAAAGCTGGTTGATAATACAGAGGCATTTGTAAAGGGCAAAAAGGCCAATAATTGCCTGCTGTATGGAGATGCCGGAACCGGTAAATCTTCCAGCATCAAGGGTATCCTAAACGAATATTACGACCAGGGGCTGAGAATCATAGAGGTCTATAAGCATCAGTTTCAGGACCTCAACGCATTGATTGCCCAGATCAAAAATAGGAATTACAAGTTTATCATCTATATGGATGACCTTTCCTTCGAAGAGTTTGAGATTGAATATAAATACCTGAAGGCCGTGATTGAAGGCGGACTGGAGAGGAAGCCGGAGAATATTCTGATCTATGCCACCTCCAACCGCAGACATTTGATCAAAGAAACTTCTGAGGATAAAGAAGGGATCCGCCAGGATATGCATACATCCGATACGGTACAGGAGAAACTTTCTTTGGTATACCGTTTTGGGGTAACAATATACTTTGGAGCTCCAGATAAGAAGGAGTTCCAGATTATCGTGAAGTCACTGGCGAAGCGCTATGGACTGAACATAACCGAGGAGGAACTTCTGGCAGAAGCCAACAAATGGGAATTACATCATGGAGGATTGTCGGGCCGGACCGCACAACAATTCATTGATTATTTGTTGGGAAGACAGGAGTGAAACCTATGACATTTGCCTTGTAAAGCCATGAGATTGAGGGGATGGCAGAGGGAGGTAGGATGGAATTTGAAGATGCTACTTATCAGAATACAAAATACTATCGGAACAGGGAGCTAAGTTGGCTTAGTTTCAATGAGCGGGTGCTCGGTGAAGCCTTGGATGAAAGCCTTCCCCTATTCGAAAGACTGAAGTTTTTAAGTATTACTGCATCCAACCTGGATGAGTTCAATATGGTCAGAGTGGCTTCGCTTAAGGATCTGGTTCATACGGAATATACTACCCAGGATATGGCGGGGCTGACACCGAAGAAGCAGCTGAAGAAGATCGGTGTCCGGCAGCATGAATTGATTCAGGCACAGTATCGTGCTTACAATCATATGTTAATTCCCGAATTGGAGAATATTGGCCTTAAAGTAATCGGTGCCCATGAGAACTTAGATGAAGAGCAGAGAGCCTTTGCGGATCAGTATTTTAAGGAAAATATCTATCCTGTTCTGACACCCATGGTCATGGATTCTGCCAGGCCATTTCCATTGATTCAGAACAAGACGCTGAATCTTGGAGTATTAATCTCAAGGAAAGACGAGGAAGGAACAAGTGAGCTGGAATATGCCACGGTTCAGGTACCTTCCGTGCTTTCCAGAATCGTAGAACTACCTTCGGTGAATAAGGAGAGGGTTGTTATTTTACTGGAAGAGGTCATCGAGCGTAATCTGTATCAATTGTTCCTAAGTCACAGGGTCCTCTGCGCCCATTTCTATCGGATTATGCGGAATGCGGATCTGACCATAGAGGAAGAAGATGCCGCCGATCTGCTGGCAGAGATTCAAAAACAACTAAATAAACGGCGGTGGGGAGAGGTCATAAGGCTGGAAGTGGAAAAGGGGATGGATCAACGTCTCAAAAAGATTCTGATGAAGGAATTTTCTATACAAGAAGAGGATGTCTACGAGATGCCCGGGCCCTTGGATCTCACATATTTGATGTCACTGTATGGACTGAAGGGATTTAAGAAATATAAACAGTCATCCTATACGCCGGTTCCAGTCCCGATGAATGGTGGTGATATCTTTCAAAGCATTAGAAATGGAGATATCTTCCTCCATCATCCCTATGTGTCATTCCAGCCTGTGGTGGAGTTTGTGGAACAGGCGGCCAAGGATCCTGATGTGCTGGCCATTAAGCAGACCCTGTACCGGGTCAGTGGAAAGTCTCCGATCATCTCGGCCCTTACAAAGGCAGCCGAGAATGGCAAACAGGTATCGGTGCTTGTTGAATTAAAGGCACGCTTCGATGAGGAGAAAAATATAGGCTGGGCCAGAAAGTTGGAAAAGGCCGGATGTCATGTGATCTATGGACCTCCCGGTCTGAAAACCCACGGGAAGATCACACTAGTGGTGAGAAGGGAAAAGACTGGGATTCGCAGATACGTTCATCTGGGAACCGGTAACTACAATGAATACACGGCCAGGCTTTATACGGATTG
>DVNN01000153.1 GCA_018714325.1 Candidatus Pelethocola excrementipullorum | reverse complement strand
CCTTATGCCATACGGCACCTGCTGTCTTCGGCGTGATACTGGTGTATCTTAACATTTTATATGAGGCTTGTCAAGAGTTTTGTCATTAATCTGAGAAAACAATTTTAATTGAGGCATTGGAAGTATTCTTTCACTTCTATTAAATCATTTAGAATAATCTCAGTGCGGGTTCTCATCTCATCATCCGGTTTTATAATATCCGGAACCATAATTGTCCGAAGCCCGGCATCGGAGGCTGAACGCACCCCATTAAATGAATCTTCTATTGCATAGGCTTCTTTTGGCTCTACCCCCAGCTTCTCGCAGGCTTTCCTAAAAATCTCAGGGTCAGGTTTACTATGCGTCACCATATCTCCTGTCACGATTTCCTGAAAGTAATGAATCACTCCCGCCTGTTCCAGTTCCCTGCTCACCGCGGAGTACTGTGTCGATGAGGCCAAAGCTATCTTCGCATTCTGGGCCTTTAAAAACTCCAAAACTTCTCTTACTCCCTTCTTCAGGGGTATCCCTTCTAACCGCTCAATTTCACGGAACAGTGCACTCGTTTTGCGTTCAAACTCTTCATACACCCGTTCCCCACCCATGGCATGGCTCACAATTTCTTTCGTCTTTGCATGAGTTGTGCCGATGCATTGTTCAAATAGGTGTTGGATCTGTGAGATTCCATATTCCCCGGCAACTTCCGTCCAACACCTGAGACACATAACCTCGGTGTCCAGAATCACACCATCCATATCAAAAACAACCGCTAATCCCATCTTCTGCTCCTGTCTGCTTTCTATTAACTTTCTAAATACCGCATGAAATCATCAAACTGCTCTGACATCCTGTCATATCCATGCTGGTAGAATGCCGTCAGTTTTTCATAGTGCATCTCCGCCCGTCCCACGGTCTTATCCAGGGGCTGAATCACAAAGACTTTCCCTTCTTTCTCCAGCCTCTCCACCATTTCCACGGAACGGTTATAAATCAGATAACGTCTTTTCAACGCCATAAATAATTCCGGATAGTCTTTCAGCACACGTTCATATAACCGCTTGGCCGCCTTGCTGAATGGCTTTTTCCGATAACCAGGATTCCTGGTAAGTATAATAACATTCTTTTCTTTACCATAGGAAAACATTCTTTTCAGAGGAATGGAATCTGCAATTCCCCCGTCCAGATAAGGAACCCCATCGATTTCCACCATCGGTGAAACCACAGGCATACTACTTGAAGCCCGGCAGATCTCCATCAATTTCTTCCGGTCTTTCCTCTCATCCAGATATTCCGGCTTTCCGTTAAGACAGTTGGTTACCACCCACTCTCCTTTGGTCTCGGAATTCTCATAAGTCTCAAAATCAAAGGGATACAGGCGATTGGGGTACTCATCAAACACCTTATCCATATCAAATAGACAGTGTTTCTTCAGAAAGACCTTAGCTCCCATATAACCGTCTTTTTTGTCTTCATGAATCATACAATCTCTGGAACGACCAATCTGTTTGGAAACATAATCCACTCCGTTGCAGCAGCCGGCGGATACGCCAACCACATTGGAGAGATAGATATCCTTCTCCATCAGATAATCCAAAGCGCCGGCAGTAAACACGCCTCTGGCAGCTCCGCCTTCCAAGATCAATCCTGCTTGTATCATCTTGCTAATGTCCTCCTTATTTTCTATTAATCAGGGGCGTATGCTCCCATATGACGCCCCCGCTTCCAGTGTCATCCCATTGGCCGCAGCCAGTTCACTGACCGTAACCAGCTGATATCCACGTTTCAGCAATTCCGGGATAACAATTTCTGCGGCATCCACCGAAGTACTGTGAATATCATGCATTAATATAATATCCCCATCCTGAACAGAATTCAAGATGCTGTCCACCGTTGCCCCGGCATTTAAGGTTTTCCAGTCCAAGGTGTCGATGGACCATAAAATCAAAGGAAAGGCAGAGTTCTTCTTCACCTTTTCATCATAGGCGCCATAGGGAGGCCGTACAACAGTGCCCCCGCTTCCCAGAATATCCACCAGACTCTGGTTTGTCTGATCGATTTCCGAACGAATCTCCGCCTCATCCAAAGAAGTCAGCTTCTTATGATTCGTCGTATGGTTCCCAATCTCACACCCCAGATTCGTCATGCGCTTTATCGTATCAGGATACCTGCCCACATTGGTGCCTACCATGAAAAAGGTAGCTCGCACCTGGTTTTCCTCCAGACAATCCAACAGCCTGTCCGTATGTCTTCCAGGACCGTCATCAAAGGTCAGAGCCACCATTGGCCCGGTTTTTGTTATCGATGATTTCATCGGCGCAGAGGGGTCATAGACACCATTCTCATCAAAGAAGTAAGACTGCCCAGCCATGGTAACCCATCCGGTACGCATGATCCCATTCTTATCCAGATAATATCTTCCGTCATCCTCATCCAACCAACCAGTATATCCCTTACCGTCTTCGCCAAAGAAGTACTTTACGCTGTCTAACTTCACCCAGCCAGTCTGACGCAAACCAGAGTCGTCAAAATAATACCGGGAATCTTCTATCTGCTGAAGCCCTTTGACCATAGCTCCATGCTCGCCCAGGTAATAGACTCCACCGTCTTTTTCCAACCAGCCGCTCTGTATCCGTCCATCATCACCCAGATAATAACGCTCACCTTCCACTTCTATCCAATCGGATGATTGCATCAACCCGTTCTCATCAAGATAATATCTGCCCTCGTCCGTATCTATCCAGCCGGTCTGCATCAACCCGTCTGCATTCAGGAATCTTCTGCCTTCTTCGGTATCCACCCAGCCGATATGCATCTTCCCATCCGCATCCAGAAACCTTCTGCCCTCTTCGGTATCCACCCAGCCAGTCTGCATCTTCCCGTCATCCGCCAGAAGATAGTGATCTCCATTCATTTCTATCCAGCCGGTCTGCATCTGACCTTCCGTATTCATATAATAGGTATGACCTTCCACACGAGCCCAGCCGGTAAGCATCTTTCCGTCCGGATCCAGGTAATACTGCTCCTCGTCGCTTACCCATCCGACGACTTTCTCTCCCTTTTCATCCAGGTAATACCAATCTCCCATTACCTCCTGCCAGTCCCCTACGGTAAGGATTCCCCGATAGTCAAAGTAACGTTCCACCCCATATACT
>DVNN01000152.1 GCA_018714325.1 Candidatus Pelethocola excrementipullorum | reverse complement strand
GATAATATGGCCGGAAGGTATAATGCCGCGGGTAAGTTTATCAGAGCCTGGAATGACAGACGTGATGGAACGGATACCCGGGGCTGGGCCATCATCGACTGTATGATGAATCTACCGCTTTTATACTGGGCTTCGGTGGAAAGCCGGGATCCCAGATACGAACACATTGCCAGAAATCATGCGGACACGGTCATGGATACCTTTGTCAGAGAAGACGGTTCGGTGAATCATATTGTGGAATATGATCCATTTACAGGAGAAAAGGTTGCTACCCATGGTGGTCAGGGCATGTTTAACGGTTCTTCCTGGACCAGGGGGCAGGCGTGGGGAATCTATGGGTTTGCGTTAAACTATGAATTTACCAAAGATGAAAAATATCTGGACACATCACGAAAAATAGCGGACTATTTTCTGGCCAATATTCCTGAAAACGGACATATTCCGGCAGATTTTTGCCAGCCCAAAACGGTTGATTATGAAGATGATACGGCAGCGGCTATAGCCGCCTGTGGCCTTCTTGAACTTGCAGCACACCTGGATGAAGAAAGTGGGAAACCGTATCGGGATACGGCGATTCAACTATTAAAAGTGCTGGATAAGGAAGACATTGACTGGAATGAGGAGCATGATCCCCTGCTGTTAAAGGGGACCGGATCTTATGATGAACCGGTACATAATTATCCGATTATATATGGTGACTTCTATTTTATTCTGGCACTGGCAAAGTTAAATGGAAATGCGATTCCCATCTGGTAATCCGAAGATTCGTAAGTAGTAAGGGAAAGAGAGGGAAGCAAAATGGACACAAGATGGGTTGATAAAAATATTCTATGCCTGGGGGACAGCTTGACCGAGGCCGGTATTTGGCCTGCCCGCCTGCAGGAAAACTTAAGATGTAATGTTCGGATTCACTGTAAGGGCGGTCTTGGCATGAAGGGTATTGTTGATGGTGGAAAAAGCCCGGTTGGTGAGTTGAAACCACTTACTGAAGCGTTGGTAAAAGATGTGGATTTGATCATTTTTTACGCCGGTTATAATGACCGGGGTCTGGCGGATGGTGGTTTTGGTGATTTATACTCACCGATGGAAGAGAGGGCAGATAGAACGATTGCAGGAACTCTTCAATATTGTATCAACAGGATCTATGAAGAGCTTGAGCGGGCTGATAATCTGGGCTGTAAAGTACAGATTGTCACCCCCCATTGCGTCGGCAAATATCAGTATATCGAAGTGGACGGATATCACGAATATCCGGAAGGCTCTGGAAGAACGGTAAAATCCCTTGCCAAAACAATGGAAAAAGTATCTGTGGAAAATAATCTACCCTGTTGTAATCTGTGGGAGCAAAGCGGGATTAATAAGCACACGTGGAAGGTATATGGGGCGAATCCCGGGCTGGATGAGGTCCATTGTTCACAGGCGGGATACGAACTTATTGGAGACATTATCACGGGTGCCGTAATTAAAAATTTTGGACTGTAGATGATCACAACAGGGGAAGGAAATCATGAAGACAATATTATTTCAGGGAGATTCGATTACCGATGCAAATAGAGACAGAGAGGGCATAGATCAAGATAGTACTCTTGGGCAAGGCTATGTTCGTTTACTGGCGGCCAGGATTTTATGTGATTTTCCGGGAACAAAGATTATAAATACGGCCCACAGCGGAGACCGGATTAGTGATTTGTATGGAAGGTGGATAGAAGACACTTTAAATATCGAGTTTGACTGGCTTAGCCTTCTGTGTGGAATCAATGATATTGGATTTGAGCTGCGCCTGCACAGAGGGGCTGATGCCGAAAAATTTGAATTCATTTATGACAGGATGCTTTTGGAAGTCAAACAACATCGTCCGAATGCCCGGATTGTTTTGTGCGAACCCTTCTTGTTTAAGCTGAGGCCGGAGGAAGTGGGAGAGTCTGATCTGGATATCATCCGTGATTGGGAAGTCTGGGAAGGGCATATGAAAGAACGGCAGAAGATTGTTCGGAAATTATCTGATAAGTATCAGACCCTGCTGGTGCAATCCGGAGCGATGTTTGAGAAAGCGAGTCATGAAATGCCGGGTAGTTACTGGTCCGTTGATGGTATCCATCTCACCCTTGCAGGAAACGAAATGCTTGCCAGAGAGTGGTATAAAACAGTGGGTGAGATTCTTCCCTATTCGATATAATTTTTAGTATAGATAGTAACGTTTGAAAGGGGATGGAGATGAAGACTTATAGAAAAGAAAATCATAGTTTTTCGGTGGTAAGATACTCAAATAACATGGTTAGAATTAGAATAAAGCCTATCTTTGCAGGGGATATAGGAGATTCATTTATGGAGCGTTTGGAGCTGCTAAATGAACTAACAGATTATATGGAGCCGGAAGTGGATGAAACCAATAGGAAGATTTTATTTAGATGGCAAGATATGATCTGCGGTATCGATGTAAGTCAGATGTCTTTGAATATTACCGGGAAAGGGAATATAATAGATTTAAGATGCCAGGCGATTATAGATAAAAGGCAGTCATCCTTTGTGGTTAAGACAGCAGAAGATGAAGAGTTTTTCGGTCTTGGATACAGGAAGATTGATAGTCTGAGTCTTAAGGGGAAGGCCTACAAGAATCATGTGACTTATGGTGCCGCATATGGGCCTCAGCCATTTCTTTACAGCAATGGCGGATATGGACTTTATCTGAATACCACAAGGGACAGTTACTTTGATATCTGTTCGAAGCAACCGGACGAGCTTTTGATCAGCAGTCAGGAAAAGGAGATAGATATATTCTGTTTCTTTGGCTCCCCGAAGGAGATTCTGGATCAGTACACCGCCCTGACCGGAAGGCCTTATCTGATGCCTAAGACAGGATATGGGCTGATGTTTATCGGTAATGAGAAGGAAACCCAGTTTGATATTTTAAATGATGCAGAGCGTTTTTTATCTGAAAAAATCCCCTGTAATTATATCGGACTCGAGCCTGGCTGGATGGATACACATTACGATGTGACGGTGGATAAGGCCTGGAATAAAGAGCGGTTTTACATGCCATGGTGGTCAGACGAACGGAAACAATTTCAAGATGAAACCTTTGTTGGCGCACTTAGAAGGAAAGGCTTTGGCCTGAGCTTATGGCTATGCTGTGATTACGATATTCTGTGGGCTGAGCAAGGGCGTTTGAACAGAGCGGAAGAGATTACAGAGGAAATTGAGCTTGAGTTTTATGAGACGGACTTTGATGAAAGAGCCCATTCCCCGATCTATATGGATAAAATCACGAAAAGAGATGAGCCCTGGTTTGAGCATCTGAAGAAGTTTATTGACGACGGCGTAACTGCTTTTAAGCAGGATCCGGCATTTCTATGTAATGATCATCCGGATAGATTGTATGCCGAGCAATATACCGACAAGGAAATTCACAACATCTATGTCACTATTCTGGCCAGACAGGTATATGAAGGTTATAAAGAGCATACAGGGATGAGGCCAATGCACTACACGGGCGTTGGCTACACCGGTATCCAACACTTTGCCCCCAGTTGGACCTGCGACTGCGGAGGACGGGAGGAAGCATTGATGGGTATCTTGCTGAGTGGAATGTGCGGCCATATGAATATGACCTGTGATCTGGATGTCAAAACGGCCGATGGAATTCACTTTGGCTTTTTACTGCCATGGAGTCAGATTAATAGCTGGGCATCGGTGTTGCAGCCATGGTATATGGAGTCGAAGATGTATGAAATCTTCTGCTATTATGCAAGGCTTCATGACCGGTTATTACCCTATCTATATTCCTATGCCAGAAAGGGGAATGTCTCCGGCATGCCGATCGTTCGTGCCATGCCGCTATGCTATCCGGAGGATGCCCAATCTTTTAAGGCCAACCGCCAATATCTTCTGGGGGATTATCTTCTGGTGGGGTGTTTTGAGCATAAGATTTATCTGCCCAAAGGCAAGTGGTACGACTTTTGGACCAATAGCGAATATGAAGGCGGCCGCTGGATAGAAACATCCTGGCCGGAAAATCGTGGGGGCGCCCTGTTTGTAAAAGAAGGTGCCATACTCCCGTTAAAAGAAGAGGGGGAGGATAACATCACCTGCCATCTTTATCCCGGGAAGGGATCCCTTACACTGTATGATGATGATGGAATCACCTTTGATTATGAAGATGGAAAATATGCGGAAACACAGGTGGTATCTGAATACGGGAACGGAAGTTGCAAGGTTAGAATCACCTGCGGCCATGAGGGTGAAGGAAGTGCGTTTGGTAAAACAAAGATGACCTTTCGAACAGCCATAGACGATATGAAGGTTCAGATTGAAAATGAGATACAGGAGGAATAATTACTTATGCAGTTATCATCTAGACAAGTACATCTGGATTTTCATACCAGCGAAAAGATTCCTGATATAGCAAAAGAATTCCAAGCAGGAGAATTTGCCGTTGTGGCTAAAGCGGCCCATGTTAATTCGATGACCGTTTTTGCCCGGTGTCACCATGGCTGGGTTTATTATGATTCAAAAAAATACCCGGAATTACTCCATCCCCATCTGACCAATAGAAATTTAATGATGGATCAGGTTAGGGCTCTACATAAAGTAGGAATTAAGGCACCGGTATATATTACGGTACAATGGGACTATTATTCAGCCACAAATCATCCGGAGTGGCTGATCAGAAAACCGGGTGGAGCTCACGAAGGCGGCGCCTTTACAGAGCCAGGCTTTTATCAGTCCTTATGTGTAAATACGGGGTATCAAGAGTATCTGAAGGCCATTACAACAGAGGTGATAGAAGAGGTTGGCGATGACTTAGACGGCCTGTTCTTTGATATTGTAGGAATCCGGCCATGCTGGTGTGCCAGCTGTCGAAAGGAAATGAAGGAGCGTGGCATTGATATGGCCGATGAGTTCCAGGTGCGTAAGTTTGCACACTTTACCATGAGCCGCTTTAAAAGAGAGATGACAGACCTTATCCGGGAATACAATCAGGATTGTACGATCTTCTATAACGCCGGTCACGTAGGACCTGCTTTAAAGGACAGTAAAGATAGCTTTTCCCATTTCGAGCTGGAGAGTCTGCCGTCAGGAGACTGGGGATATCAGCACTTTCCTGTGACGGCCCGTTATGCCAGAAAACTGGGGAAAGACTGTATGGGAATGACCGGAAAATTCCACACGGCCTGGGGCGACTTTCATTCCCTGAAAAATCAGGCAGCCCTGGAGTTTGAGTGCTTTCGGATGTTAAGCTATGGATTTGCCTGCTCCATCGGAGATCAGCTGGAGCCATGGGGAAAATTAAATCCAGCAACTTACCATTTGATTGGCAATGTATACGGTCAGATTGAAGAGCGGGAACCATGGTCCCGTCCATCCGTTCCGGTGGTGGAGGCTGCGGTGGTAACCTCAGAGAGTATGTATTATGAGCACACCATGCCTGGCGATGTCATGGGGGCGGCACAGATGCTGGAGGAGCTTGGATTGCAGTTTGATATCATTGATCCCGAGATGAGCCTGGACCAATACCGTTTGGTGATACTTCCAGATTCTCTGTATGTGGAGGAGGATTTTCAGAAGCGGCTGGAGTATTATGTAGAAGCGGGGGGCAGCGTGATTGCCTGCGGAAATGGCGGCCTGAATGACCAAAACAAGTATCCCGACAGCTTCGGTGTAGCCTTTGACGGTATACAGGAGGAATATCCTGATTTTCTCATAGCCGAGGGAGAATTGGCAAAAGACTTATATCCTGAGAATGAATATGTCATCTATCGGCAGGGGAATTGCCTGAAAACACAGGGTGCAGAAGTACTAATGAGTGCCCATCCGCCATACTTTAAGCGGGAAAGGGACAATTTCTGCTCTCATCTATATGTGCCGAGCGGTAAGAAACATGAGTATCCGGTTGCCTTTCAGAACGGCAATGTGATCGTATTTTCACACCCCTTGTTTGGTCAATACCGGGAAAATGCACCCCGATGGTGTAAGACTCTGATAAAAAATGCTATTGAGATGTTAATGCCCAATCAGCTTGTGCGTCATAACGGGTCATCAACAATCAGTGTACAATTACTTGAACAACCCGAAAAAAAGAGATATATTCTTCATGTATTGACATATATTCCGGTAAGAAAGTCGGCCACAATTGACACTATAGAAGAGCGAACGCTGGTTAGAGACTTGCAAATTGTTGTTAATACCCACAGGGCAGTTACCGGGGTCAAAGTGGTGCCGGAGGAGAAGCCATTGGAGCTGAAGGATCATACATTTACCATCCCGGAATGTGATGGATATGCAATGATAGAACTATCCTATGCGTAAGTCAATAAGATAATGCAGCGACGACACTTGATGGCGATATGGTAACTTGGTGGATTAGGATAGGAAAGGAAATGACTTTATGAAGATCAAAGAGAACGGGAAAATACTGTGTATTGGAGATTCGGTCACTGATTGTGGAAGGAGGCTTCCTGTAGGTGAGGGAAATGACAGTTTAGGAAATGGCTATGTTCAGTATCTCCATGCGCTGATAGACAGTCAGCACCCGGAGGAACACATCAGGGTAATTAATATGGGAATCGGGGGCAATACGAGCAGAGATGTGAAAAACCGGTATGGAAAAGATGCCCTGGACCTCAATCCAGACTACGTGATTTTAATGATTGGAATCAATGATATATGGCGACGGATGATATCTGTAAATGACAGGGAGAATCAGATTTCATTGGAGGAATATAGAAATACCATCGAATGGATCTGTCAGGAGACCGTGAATAAGGTGGAAGGGATGTTTTTGCTGTCACCAATCTTCATGAATAACAATCCCAATGATGAAATGCGGATCGGGGTAGAAAAGTATCAGCAGGAATTGAAAAGAATAGCAGATAAGTATGAGAATGTAGAATATTTGGATGCTCAGAAAAACTTTGATCGTTATTTCCAATATTACCACTACTCGGCCATGGCGTCCGATGCGGTACATCCAAACCATGTGGGCCATATGATGATTGCCAACGAAATATATAGGAATCTGGAATTTGCGGGAAATAGAGATTAAGAATATAAAGATATGATTTACAAAAAGGAGTTTACGAAACTCGAATAATAGAATTTAGATAAAGTTAAAAAGGAGTGGCTGAAAATTAGAATTCAGCCGCTCCTTTTTAACAGGTTTTTAATGTGGTAACTGTCTGTATTCCAGAGGCGTGAGGTGATATTTCTTGCGAAATACCCGGTTTAGGTAGCTTTGGCTGGAGAATCCCACTTGTTTTGCGATATCACCAATTCTGGTAGAGGTGGTAGTCAATAGGTTACAGGCCTCTTTTAAGCGGATATCGGTTAAATAGTCGTTAAAGTAACTGCCGGTCTGGGAATAAAACAGCTGCCCTAAATATACTGAGGTCACCTTTAATTTGTCGGCTAAAGTGCTTAGGTTTAAATCAGGATTACTGTATTCCTCTGTAACCCAGGTCCTCATCTTTAAGACATAGGGATGTAGGGCATGGAACTGCTGATCGTGATATTTTTTAATCACCGAGAGAAATTTCATTAGCCACATGGCCGGTGGGCGGCGGCGGTATTCCTCGGCAATTGCATAAATGTTTTCTGCCTCCTTAGTGGTAAGAATTATTGCATTTGCCTCTAAAAAGGAAAGCGCGATAAACAAGGCCTGCTCTCTGGCGGCTACAATATCATGTCTTTTTTCTAAGGTAGAGGCGATTTCCAAAGCACTGTCAAGGGCCCTGGTCATGTTCTTTTCTTCCAACTGCAGCTGTAGCTTCCGATAGGTGGAACTCTCCAGCAATGCAGCTGGGGAAGGGCGCTCATGAGCCAGAAAAACCTCGTCTTTGGTGAATAATCCTGCGAAACGAAAGAATATCGCGCTTTCGTAACTCAGCCTGACCTGAAGGTAATGAAAGACGGTCTTGCCAAGGGTTATATGGATGTTATTGCCAAATCGAGTTCTGAGCAGTTTAAATAACTGAGTAAGCGCGATTTTGTTCTCGGCTTCACTTTCTGATAATACCCCCGCTATATCAGTCAGTGAATCCAGAAACAATCCTTCGCTTTTGGACTGCATAAATTCGCAGCATTGCTGAAATACCTGGATTAGAACGTCTTTGTGCAAATCTTGTGTATGTACAATAAAAACGCTATACTGCTGCTTTTCAATATCAAGTCCGGCGATTTCCGCCTGCTCCCGAAAATCATCCGTATTGTCCAGGCCTTTTACCCAGCGTTGCAGCATGTTGTTTTGAAAGAGTTTAAAGTCATCCTGTGGCAGCTTCTGATTCATGGAGAAAGTGATGCGTTTCAGGGCTTCCTCTAGTTCAACTTTATCAAGTGGCTTTAGGATATAATCTTCGGCTCCCAGGCGTACCGCCTCTTTTGCATAGGAAAAGTCGCTAT
>DVNN01000151.1 GCA_018714325.1 Candidatus Pelethocola excrementipullorum | reverse complement strand
AAAAGCCATACATCCATCTTTTTTACTTATCTTTTTTTATTTACTCGTCTTTATTCTTTTCTTCTCTGGCCGGCTGAACGAAATGATACATCTGTTCATAGGACTCCAGCTCATCTTCTGAGGAGGGCAGGAATGGGATTAGTCCGGTACAGTCCCTTGAAGAGGAGACGTAAGACTGATCCTCCACATCCTCCAAAAACTCCTCAAATTTATTCTTATCTTTCATAACAGATACTCTCCTTTTCAAAAGATACCTGTTGTAAGTCTTTCCCTAATTCTGCCGGAATATTAGGAATCTTTAAAAAATCCATATTTTGTCCGAAGATAGAGAGGTGGTTTATTTTATCAGTCCGCTCTTTTTTATATTTTCCACGGCCCGTAGAATATCGGGTTCATCTTTCACCAATGCAATCCTGACAAATCCTTCTCCGGACTCGCCAAATGCACTTCCCGGTGTGACCAGCACCCCGGCCTTTACCAGCAAGTCTTTTACAAATTTTTCAGAGGAGGAATATCCTTCCGGGATTTTAGCCCAGACGAACATGGTGGCAGGACATCTTTCCATCTTCCATCCGATGGAGGTACATCCGTCACAAAGACAGTCTCTACGCTTCCGATAGGCTTCTCTGACAAACTTCACACTGCTTTGATCACCGGTAATGGCAGCTATCGCAGCTCTTTGGATGGGAAGAAACATTCCGTAATCCATATTGGATTTCAGTTTCGCCACCTGAGCCACAACTTCTGCATTCCCGATACAGAAACCGATTCTGGCTCCCGCCAGCCCATAGGTCTTGGAAAGGGAATTGAACTCCACTCCGATTTCCCTGGCTCCCGGATACTCCAGAAAACTTCTTCCCGGTTCCCCGTCAAATATCAATTCACTGTATGCATTATCGTGGAGCACAAGAATTTGGTACTTCTTTGCGAATTCAATTAAGTTTTCATAAAAAGACGATGGAGCCACGGCAGAGGTGGGGTTATTGGGATAAGACACCACCATCAGCTTAGCCTTCCTGGCAATCTCAACCGGTATCTGCTCCAAATCGATCAGATAATCCTTCTCTTTTTGAAGAGGCATGGGATAAAGCCTGGCACCAGCCAGCAATGGGCCATCGCCGAAGATCGGATAACAGGGATCGGGCACCAGCACGATATCGCCCTCATCCAGAATGGAAAGACCGATATGAGCCAGCCCCTCCTGTGAGCCAAGCAGCGAGGTCACTTCGGTGTCCGCATCAAGGGCCACCCCATATCTTCTCTGATACCACTCCGCCACCGCATGATGCAGCTCATCAAGATCTTTGATCGCATATACATAATTGCTCTTATCCCAAGCGGCTTCCACCAGGGCCTGAATCACATGATCTGAAGGAGGAATATTGGGGGCACCTACGCTGAGGTCAATCACCTCGCCTCCATTTTTTTCAATTTCTTTTTTCATATTCAGCAATGTGGTGAAGATACTCTCACCAAAATGCTCCATTCTCCTGGAAAATTTCATGGGATTACTTACCTTCCTTCAAAAACGTATTTTTGATATATCGTAGTGTTTCTTCCTCACCTTTTTCTGCCAGCATGGTGAGCAGGAACTCCAACTCTTCCATTACCTTAGAATGAACAAACCAGAGATGCTCTTTGCTGTTTCTAAAATATTCCAGGGGATCCTGGGAGGTATACCGATTCCCTTTATACACCCTGCATGCGCAAATCCGATCCATAACCATCTCGGCCACATACTTCCGGGGCATCCTCATCCCCTCGATGATCGTAGGACATTTCTTATCTGCACTGTAATCGATCCAGTATTCAAAATGGTGTTTATTCCGTCCCTTGTGATGAAGCCAGGATTTGGAGATTCCGACAGCTTCACGCTCGGCATTGTTGGGACTCCTGTTTCCCTGATAATATTTACACCCTTGAGAAAACTCCGTCCAGGAATATTTCGACAAATCATGCCCCAGCCCCTGCCGGTACAGGCCGATTCTGAAGCAGTATCCCATAACCAGAAATTTATGTTTTGTTATTGTTTTTAAATGCTGCCAGACATGCATCATACTTACCATCCTGTCAAATTAGTTTTCCACAACTCCTATTCCATGGAAGGTGAAGATTCCACAGCGATGAGTACCATCACCGTCCGGGGCGGAATCATGATTTTTCTCTGGCTGGAAAGCTCCGCCTCCTCGCCAGCTGGATAAAATCCTTGCTCCGAATCCGAATCTGCAGCAACCCTCCAGACTTTCTCTCCCTTCAGGGTTGGCAACGCCAGCTCGTGGGGATCCCAGTGCATATTACAGGCGATATAGAGGGAATCATCGGCAGTACCATCTTGTTTCCTGCCATACTCACCACAGAGCATCGCCCCCAGAACCCTGCTGTTATATTCCATCTGTGCAAACCATGCACGTTCTCCATGGTAAGACAAATCAGGTGCTCCATAAGACTTATAATCCATAAGCCTTGGTTCTTCCTTCATATGAAGGACGGGGTGAGCGTTTCGAAATGCGATGCAGGATTTCACAAATTCCAGCATCTTCAGACTGGATCTGTTCTTGTTCCAATCCACCCATCCCACCTCATTGTCCTGACAGTAAGAATTATTATTCCCCCTGGTGGTATTACATCGTTCATCTCCGCCGTAGATCATGGGCGTACCTTGAGCCGTCATCAGCATCAGCCAGGCATTGCGCAGCTGCTTCTCCCTGAGTTTTAAGACTGTCCTTTTTCTGGTAGGTCCTTCTACCCCACAATTCCAGGTAAAATTCATATTACTGCCGTCCCTGTTGTCTTCGCCGTTCTCTTCATTGTGCTTTTGTTCATAAGTGACCATGTCCGCCATGGTGAATCCGTCGTGATCGGCAAAGAAGTTAATCTGACCACAGGCTGCAGGGTTTCTCCGCAGACGATAAGCCGCGGTTTCCACACACCCCTCATCCCCCTTCAGATATCTACGCATATCCTGTTGAAAGGACAGATTGTATTCTCCCAGATTCCGGAATTTGGGCCTTTTGTTCTCCCCGTAAATCTGAGTTGTATCATACCCCAGAAAGAACAATTTGGTCTTCTTCAGTAAGGGGTCATCGGCAATCAATGGAATCCAGTTTCCTTCTCCCATCAGATGGAAGCCATCCACCTTGAACGTCAACATCCAGTAATGGAGCACATCCAAGACCAGGCCAGCATTGGTATTCGGTGCAAAATAGAACTCTAAGATGCATTCCATCCCCGCTTCATGCAGGCCATCCACCATATGGGCAAATTCTGCTATAGGATCGGAGGATGCCGCAAACGAGGCCTTGGGTGCAAAGTAAAGCGCCGGCCCATATCCCCAATAATTCAAGACAGGAGCCATCGGAGCCTTGGGATCCATTCTATAATCCAATCTCAGTTCCTCATGATTGGGTACCTCAAAAAACTCATAGACCGGCATCAATTCCACAGCCGTGATTCCCAGCTTCTTCAAATAAGGGATCTTCTCTTCCACCCCGGCAAAGGTACCTTTATTCCTGGCTCCCGAACCCTTTTGTTTTGTAAATCCTCTGACATGGGTTTTGTAGATAACGGAATCCTCATAGGGGATACACAGAGGTTTTGTCTTCATCACAGGCTTTTCAGGAAGAACTCCCCGAATCAGGTGTTCTCCATCATTCTCGCTCATAGGGGCGCCAAACCGCTCTCTTCCTCTCAAGGATCTGGTATAGACGTCAGGCTTCACCTCTCCATCCAGCCGGTAATTATATTCCCACTTTCCGGCCTCCATAGGCTCCAGCTTTACTGCGCTGACCTCACCCGTCCGTTCCTCCTCAGGTAGTGGAATCTCATATTCTACTTTATTACTGCCTTTTTTATATAATAACAGGCTGGCTTCTTTTCCCTCCGGAACTCTTAGGGCAAAATTAAACCCATTGTCGGTTCTGGTAATGCCCTGTCTAAAAGGTTCCCCCTGGATGACTTTCCAGGGCATCTTCCTCTTTGTCATCTCACTATCACCTGTTTACCCTTTCCCGACTACAGCGTAATATCCAACTCCACCGGACAATGATCAGAACCCATGATCTCCGTGTGGATTTTGGCATCCACCACCAGTTCCTTCAGGCAGTCGGAAACACAGAAATAGTCGATTCTCCATCCTGCATTCTTTTCCCTGGCCTTAAAGCGATAAGACCACCAGGAATATATCCCTTCTTGATCCGGATAGAGATATCTGAAGGTGTCCACGAAGCCATGTTCCAGAAGGATTGAGAATTTTTCTCTCTCTTCATCAGTAAATCCCGCATTTTTCCGGTTGGTCTTAGGATTTTTCAGATCAATCTCCTTATGGGCCACATTCAAATCCCCGCAGAAAACTACAGGCTTTTTCTCTTCCAGCTTTTTCAGATAGGCCAGAAAATCCTCTTCCCACTTCATCCGGTAAGGCAGTCTTGCCAGCTCTGACTGGGAGTTGGGAGTGTATACCGTAACAAAATAAAAGTTTTCATACTCACAGGTGATGACCCGGCCTTCCTTGTCATGCTCATCGATACCGATGCCATAGAGCACCTCCATCGGTTCTTGCTTTGTGAATACCGCAGTTCCTGAATAGCCTTTCTTCTCCGCATAGTTCCAGTATTGGTGATATCCCTCTAGCTCAAGCTCAATCTGCCCTTCCTGAAGCTTACTCTCCTGAACGCAGAAAATATCCGCGTCCAACTCATTAAAATGATCTAAAAAGCCCTTGGTGACACATGCTCTCAGGCCATTAACATTCCATGAAATCAATTTCATATTCTCATCTCCTTGTCTGTTGTAATATTATAATGATGTATATCATCTTAATTTTAAAATGAAATGGATGCTCATCATATTAGAGCATCCATTATGAGTATAACACAATTTATATGTTTATGAAAATATTTTTCCACCCGCTACACAATGATTTGAATGGTATTCATGCTCCTGTCTGCAGGCCCATGGATGGATAATCCACGTCTGCGGCAGTCCTCAACCTGTTGCCAAATCTCTCTGCTGATCAGTTCTCCCGGATAGATAAGCGGTATGCCCGGTGGATATGGTACGATCATCTCCCCGGCCACCATCCCGGCAGCATCCGCCCAGTTCACCGTCACTTTCTTATGAAAATACGCCTCCCTGGGATTTAAGGCTTTATCCGGCAGAGAAAATGTCCATTCCACCGGTTTCAGCGGTTTCCCATGGAATTCTTTCTGTTCTGAAATTCGCTTCACCGCCCCAATCAGCCGATTAATATCCTGCATGGTATTGGCAAAGGTGATGACACAGACCACGTTCTCCTCGTCCGCCAGCTCCGTACTCACCACATCCTGCTCATAAAGCAGTTCCTGCATCCGATAACCACCAATCCCCAGTTCTCTGGCAGAAAACACCAGCCTCAAAGGATCCAGTTGATGAATCTTAATCTTTGAAGCCACCTCCCTGTCCAGCACCTGGATACCCGGAATCCTCTTTAACTCTCTTCTAGCCCCATCCGCCAATTCCAGAGCCTTCTCCATCATCTCTCCCCCATGAAGGGCCAGCTCCTGCCTCGCCGCATCCAAAGAAGCCATCAGAACATAAGAAGGACTGGTGCTCTGCACCATCTGAAGATTTGCCGCTACCCAATCCCTGTCCACACGATCACTTCCAATCTGGAGCAAAGAACTCTGAGTCAGACTTCCCGCCGTCTTATGAATACTTTGCGAGCACAAATCCACCCCCTGCTGCAAAGCCCCCTCCGGCAGCAAATCAGAAAAATACAGATGACTTCCATGAGCCTCATCCACACACAATACCGCCCCATGCTCATGACAGATATTCCCTATCTTCCTCAAATCACTACAAACCCCGTAATAAGTAGGGCTGACCACAAAAACAGCCTTACAACCATCTCCTCCCCGATTAAACTCTTTACGGATCTCCTCAGGATCCACGCTCCCCCAAAGATTCCATTCCTCATAATACTGGGGCATCACATAACAAGGCTCAGCCCCACTCATAATCAAACCCATCAAGATAGACTTATGAGCATTCCTGGGAACCATCACCCGCTCTCCCTGCCTAGCCGTACTGAGCACCATGGCCTCATTCCCACAAGTCGTCCCATTCACCAAAAAGAAGGCCTCCCTAGCCCCCCAAAGCTCCGCTGCCAACTCCTGAGCCTCCCGGATCACACCCTCCGCCTGATGCAAATCATCCAACCCCTCTGCCTCCGACAAATCACACCGAAAAACCCCATCCCCAAAAGCAGCCCTCAACCGAGGACTCACCCCCTGCTCAAACCTATGCCCCGGAATCCGAAAATAAGCCGGCTCCCCATTCCCAAACTCCACAATAGCATCCAACAACGGAGTCCTACCCTGATCCATACCAAAACCCTCAAACTTTCTAATAAACTCAATCAATACACACAAATATTCATATACACAATAAACTAAAATACAAAACCATTCTCTCACAAAAAGAAACCCAGTACAACCCTTATCCTATTCCCTCAGCCACCACCAACACCTTATTCACACCAGAAACCATATCACCAACCCAACATCCCAAACTGCCCCCCTTTACTCCCCAAAAGCAAACCTATCCCCCTTCTAGAGTCAACCAAACCGCTCACCCGTCTACGAAACCGTAAATCAAGCATCGGCTGCGGCCATCCAGGCGTACGGCGCGGTCTAAGGGATGGCGTATTTGCAAGGAGGCGAGACATTCTTAGAGCAAAATAGTGGGAATTTGGCAGATTGATCTGAGACCACAAGTCTCAGATCAAAGAAGTACTGAAGTGAAAAATCATCAGATTTTTCGCTGAATTACTTCGGTTCTGTCAAATTCCCACTATTTTACTCCTAGAATGTCCGCCCCCATGCAACAACGCCGTCCCTGACCGCGCCGTACGCCTGGATGGCCGCAGCCGATGCCCTCACTACCCCTCGTCAGACACCCCCACCCCAGGTTTACTCTATAACATGAATCCAGCCTTTTGGGGCCTCGATTTTCCCCATCTGGATTCCTGTCAAGGTATCATAAAGTTTCTTGGTGATCGGTCCCATCTCCTCCATACCACTTGGCAGAAGGATTTCTTTGCCATGGTCATCGATTTTGCCCACCGGAGAGATGACTGCAGCTGTTCCGCAAAGGCCACACTCCGCAAAATCCTTCACTTCATCAAAGCATACCTCACGCTCTTCCACTTCCAGACCCAGATACTCTTTTGCCACATGCATCAGAGAACGACGGGTGATGGACGGCAGAATGCTGTCAGACTTAGGTGTCACCACCTTATTATCTTTTGTTACAAAAATAAAGTTTGCTCCGCCCGTCTCCTCTACCTTAGTGTGGGTGGCCGCATCCAGATACATATTCTCATCAAATCCCTGATTATGGGCATCCATGATGGCGTAGAGACTCATGGCATAATTCAGACCCGCTTTAATATGTCCGGTTCCATGAGGTGCGGCACGGTCGAAATCACATACACGGATGGTAATTGGTTTCGCTCCGCCTTTAAAGTAAGGTCCAACCGGTGTTGCGAATAAACGGAATTGGAACTCGTCCGCCGGCTTAACACCGATCACCGCACTGCTTCCAAACATATATGGTCTAAGATACAAAGTTGCTCCCGAACCATAAGGAGGCACGTATTCTGCATTGGCTTTCACAACCTGTGTAACCGCATCCACAAAACGCTCCACAGGAAATTCCGGCATCACCAGTCTGGCCGCGGAATCCACCATACGTTGTGCATTCAGATCAGGGCGGAAGGTCACAATCTTACCATCCTCAGTGGTATATGCTTTCAGGCCTTCAAAACAAGCCTGACAGTACTGAAGCACACCAGCACACTCATTGATAACCACATTGGCATCAGAGGTCAACACTCCCTCATCCCATGCCCCATCTTTGAAATTGGACACGTAGCGCTGATCAGTTTGTATGTAACTGAAGCCCAGGTTCTGCCAGTCAATATCTTTCTTCTTCATAATAAGCTCCTTTCTGGTCGAAAAACAATAATTTCTCTTAATTATACACTGTTGCCGAAATTTTTCAACTGCTTTATCTACAAAAAGTAATTTCATACGATTGCAATTATGTACTAAGTCTGATAAACTGAATGAATGAATTATCTATATCTGAAAGGAAAAGGTACCTCAATATGAGTGACGAACAAAACAAAGATTTAAACTGCAGTGGAAATTGTGACTCCTGCGGAAGCGAATGCGACGGACTTGATATGGATCAACCCACCGTAACCCTGACATTGGATGACGATACAGAAATTACCTGTGCAATTCTCACTATTTTCCCCGCACAAGAGAAGGAGTATATCGCTCTTCTTCCCTTGGATGAAAAGGGAGAAAACCAGGATGGAGATGTGTATCTCTACCGCTATCTGGAGAATGAAAATGGACAGCCTACACTGGATAACATCGATACCGATGAAGAATATGAAATCGCTGCCGATGCTTTTGATGAGCTGATGGATTCTGAGGAATTCGAAGAACTTGCCAAAGGTGAGAATAACTAAGCCTTATTGAGACAAATATAAAAGACCGTGATTTATGGAAACAAGGAATGTTTTAATCATTATATTAACCCAAAACATTCCTAGCGCTTTCCGTAGTTCACGGTCTTTTGTATTGATATACTTATCAGTCCCTCGATGACTCCTACATAAGATATTTACAAAAAAGCATGCAGTTAATGAGATGACCTCCTATAAATTAGATTTTTAGGTCCAACTTATAGGGGCCCGTTCATTATTCTACATGCTTTTTACTAATCTACTATTTTGTTAACAGCAACACTTTCTACTGCGATTATTGTTCTGCAACGCTAAAACCATTCTATCTTTAGATTCACTCACACCATACAAGACAAATTATTCACTTGGTATTGGTTCCTCAGTAGCCG
>DVNN01000150.1 GCA_018714325.1 Candidatus Pelethocola excrementipullorum | reverse complement strand
AGGTACGTGTGATTCGTTATACCACCGTTTGTGACTTCGGTACCATCATCAATAAGTCCGTCGTGGATGGACAGGTATACGGCGGAGTAACCCAGGGAATTGGCCTGGCACTTACAGAGGATTTTGAAGATTACAACAAACATACCACTTTGGCTGGTTGCGGAATTCCTTATCCCCAGGACGTTCCGGATGATTTCAATATCATCTATGTGGAAACCCCGAGACCAGAAGGGCCTTATGGGGCATCTGGCTGCGGCGAGGGACCATTGACCGCAGGACATCCGGCCATACTCAGCGCTATCTACAATGCAACCGGAGCAAGGATTACGGAAATACCGGCAAAACCGGAAAAAGTAAAGGCAGCTCTGGATAAGCTATAATTGATAGAAGCATTACAAATATTGGAGGGATTACATGCATGAGGTAAACCAGGAAGAACTTCGTGAACTGGAAAAACTCTGCACACAGGAGCAGCCGCCGTCAAGTACGGCGGCTTGCCCCCTACATGTGGATTGTAGAGGTATTTGCCAGGCCCTTGCAGAAGGTAGTTTTGACAAAGCAAGGACAATCTATGAGAAAACCGTACCCTACCCTGAACTGCTCACGAAAATCTGTGAGGCGCCATGTCAGGGTTACTGTGTCTGTTCACAGGAAGGGGACGGTATTTTTTTACGGAAACTGGAAGAAGCTGCTTTCCTCCATGGAAGTAGTAAGGGTTCCAGAAGTTTTTTGAGGAAGAAGACTAAGACGGCCGGTATCATCGGAGGTGGTATCTGCGGATTGACAGCGGCGCTGGAGCTGGGAAAGAAAGGCTATGGGATTACCCTATATGAAAGATTAGAGCATTTAGGCGGTAATCTCAAGGAGCATCCGGAGTTTACAGATCAGCTGTTGGAACAGATGGTACAACGTCTGAAGGGATATGAGATTACGTTGGCCGCGGGATGTGGAAAAGTAGACCCAGAAGAGATAAAGCAGAAGCATGATGCAGTTTTGATTGCCTGGGGAGGTCAGGAGATTAAGAGGGCAGATGAGTATTACCGCTGTGAAGATCCGGGGATGTTTGCGGCGGGAGATGCCTTGGGATCGGGGGAACGTACCTGGGTTCAGGCCATGGCTGATGGAAAATATGCGGCCATTTCCATGGATCGGTATCTGCAGGGAGTCTCCGTGGAAGCCGGGAGGGAGCATGAGCAGCCCTTTGAAACCACACTCTGTGTGGACCGCCCTGTGGGAACTGGGCATAAGGAGCGTGAGCGGCTGGAGGGAGAGAAGCTCAGAAGGCTGGAAAGTCCTGATTGCCTGACAGTGTCGGAGGCTATGGAAGAGGCCGGAAGGTGTTGGAACTGCCAATGTACCAGATGCACGGATGCCTGTGCATTTATGAGGCACTATAAGTCCTATCCCAGAAAATATCTGAGGACGGTATACAACAATCTCTCCATCGCCATGGGAACCCGCCATGCCAACGGCATGATCAATGCCTGCAGCCTCTGCGGACAGTGCTCCAATGTCTGTCCCTTCGGACTGGATTTAGGGCAGGTGATACAAAAAGCCAGGGAAATCATGGTATCCAAGGAGAAGATGCCCCAGTCGGCCTTTGACTTCGCCTTGGAGGATATGGAATTCAGCAATCATGAGTGTTATCTTGCCAGTAAAGAAAGGTGTCAATATGTCTATTTCCCAGGGTGTCAGCTCAGCGCCTCGACGCCGGAAATCGTAAAAGATTCTTATCAGGATCTCTGTCAGAGGATGGATGGGACGGTGGGCCTGATATTGGGCTGCTGTGGCATCATGGCCAAATGGGCCGGGGAATCAAAGAGATATGAAAAAACATTGGAAAAATTAAGGGATTCCATGGAAGGGATGGGGAACCCGGTTGTGATTACGGCCTGCCCCACCTGTTATGATACATTTACACGTGAATTTCCGGACAGGAAAGTCTTGGGGATCTGGGAGATTCTGGAACGCATCGGTCTGCCGAAGAAGGTTGAAAAGACGGAGGACAGGGTTCTTCACGACGCCTGTGGAGCCAGACTGCATCCCAAGATCCGGGAATCCATCCGGGGATTGGCGAAGGCCGCGGGGATTCGTGTGGAGGAACAGAAGTATAGCGGAGAACAGACGGGCTGCTGTGGGTATGGAGGATTGACCCAGTTTTCCAATCCTGAGGTAGGAGCTGAGATCACTTGCCAGGCCTTGGAGGGGGAGGGTAGTTTACTGACTTACTGTATCAACTGTAGAGACCGATTTGCCAAGGCGGGAGCGGATTCCCTGCACATCCTGGAGGTGATCTATGATTCCCAACCGGATGGCAGTCGACCTTGGCCCAGTTATTCCCTGCGAAGGAAGAATCGATTCCGTCTGCAGGAGGAAATAAGGCGTGAAATCTGGAAGGAGGAGGTGGAGTCCATGGATGAGACCAAATTGTATTATCCTCTGGAACTGGAGGAACAGCTGGAAAAGCGGCTGATACTGGAAAGTGATATCTGCCAGGTAATCGCCCAGGCCGAGAGGGAACAGAACAGGATTCGGGACAAAGACAGCGGGGTTTTTATTGCCCATAAAAAGGTAGGGCATGTTACCTACTGGGTATATTATCGGGAGCGGGAGGATGGTTATGAGATCATAAAGACCTATGCCCACCGGATGCAGATTAAGGGGGAATAGAAGATGTCACAAAAATACCATGAATCTTATGAATTTGAACCGGGAAGCTTACTCTGTGACAAGTGTCAGGTGAAGATGGAGCCGGGCGAAGTGATTCTGCAATATATGGGAAATGACTTTCCCATCCAGATGCCAAAATGCCCCTCCTGTGGTCAGGTATTTATCCCGGAGGAGTTGGCGGTTGGAAAAATCCTTCAGGTGGAACGGGCTTTGGAAGATAAGTAGCGATTGGTGATACAGATGAATGGACTTGATGGGAGAAAGGATGGAAAAAGGAAAATTTTGGACTTTGACGGAACAAAGCCATCCGGGGGGAGAATCGCTTTCCCTGTGGCTTCTGGATGAGGCCAAGAGCATGGGCGGTCTGCCGGCAGGCGGGAGGATACTGGATGTGGGATGTGGACAGGGAGGCTCGCTGGGACTTCTGAAGGACTATGGTTATCAGACGGAGGGCATTGATCTTAGCCCTTGCTCTGATCAGAAAGAACAGGGGCTGATAGAAGGCGATTTTCTGACCTATCCCTTAGAAAAAGATACATATGACGCCATATTGATGGAGTGCACACTCTGTCTGTTGGATGAAACACAGGCGTTCCGGCAGATTCGCAGATGTCTGAAAATGGGAGGCCTGCTGCTGATATCGGATATCTATCAAAAGGAGATGGGGATGCCTGATTATGAGAATTTTAGCTTCCGGAAGATGTCCGCAAAGTGTTGTGAGCAAGAATGGAAGTCTTATCTGGCCTACTGGATTTGGAATTATGGGGCGGATGATCACCCATCCTGCCTATGCGAAAAGAAAGAAGATTGGAAAAAACTAGGGTATTATGCCGGTATCTATCAATATGTGAATTGAAACTGTCGGTTTGGAGATGGGAAATCCTCCGGATCGGGAAAGGAGGATTATGGACATAGAAACACGTTTGCTGGAATTGGCAGGGCAGGGGATGGCCTGCAGCCAGATGATGATGATGATGGCACTGGAAGAGGCGGGCATGGAATGTCCAGAGGCAGTCAGAGCCGTCAGCGGTTTATGCGGCGGACTGGGATATTGTGGCCGGGAATGTGGTGCATTGACAGGGGGATGTTGTGTGCTCAGCTTTTTTGCGGGAAAGGGATCGCCGGAGGAAGAGGCGAATCTGGATTTTCTGACGATAATCCGGGAATATGTGAATTGGTTTCTACAGAACTATGGAGAGGAAGATGGTACCTGTAGCTGCCAGACCATAATAGGCGGAAATTTTGATTTGGCCGCCTCGATTTGTCTGCCTATGGTGGGAGACTGTTATGAGAAGATAATGGAATTGATGGAGGCCTATGACATTCCGCTGGAAGAGCCTGTCTAATTAAGAGCGCAAATAAAAATAATAAAAGGAAGTGAATAAAGAAAGATGAAGTATCAGGTATTGATTCTGGCCGCAGGATGCTCCAGAAGGATGAAAAAGTTTAAACCCCTGCTGCCGCTGGGGAAAGGTTGTATACTGCAATCCACAGTTGATAATTTTAAAGAAGCCGGTTTAGAAGATATCCTTGTGGTGGTGGGATATCGCAGGCAAAAGGTGATCACCCTCCTGAAGCAGTTAGGTGTATCCTGGGTGGTAAATGAGGCTTATGATGATACGGATATGCTGGACTCCATAAAAGTTGGTCTGACGGTAATAAAACCAGATACGGATGGTGTGCTCATATGCCCGGGAGACGTGGCATTGATAGATCCTGAGACAATCCGAATGGTGATAGAGGCATATGAAAAGGGAACCAGCCCAGTGGTGATGCCGACTTATCAGGGGCAGATGGGTCATCCTCCTGTCTATAGCCCAGCTGTTGTCCGGGAGATTTTAAATTATCATGGGACAACGGGACTGCGTGGATTTCTAGAAAAGCATCCCGATTGGATCCAATCGCTGCCGGTAGAAGATGAGGAAATCTTAAATGACGCCAACCTGCCCGAAGACTATGAGCGGCTGTTAAAGGCCTATGAGAAGCGTGCAGCCAATGGAGTCTGACATAAAGAAGAAACGCCAAAGCATGTGAAATAGGAGGAGCGGCGATGGAAATTGAGCATGGAGGAGAACAGGGAAACTGGAAGAAAAGTCGGAAAACAGAAAGTGTCTGCCCTGTCTGCCTGAAGAGAATAGATGCATATAGAGTGAAGGAAGAGGGGAGGGTATACCTGGAAAAGGAATGTCAAGATCATGGAAGTTTTCGAACTCTGATCTGGAATGGACTTCCCGAATATGAATCCTGGGCCAGGGTGAAGACACTATCCCATCCAGATGCTCCGCCCTTGACCTTAAATAAGGGTTGTCCATATGACTGTGGTCT
>DVNN01000012.1 GCA_018714325.1 Candidatus Pelethocola excrementipullorum | reverse complement strand
TTTGTGCTCGTACATGCTGAAAGGCTGCCTGTCATCAATACGATGGCTAACCCTTTTACTAAATGTTTCCTAATCATATTTACTCCTTATTGTATTTCCTTTTCACTGCTCAAGTGTCCTTTAGCTTTTTCTCTCGCAGAGCGAAATTCTTCCGGGACTTCGTTCTTACTCATATTTTTAGGTACAGAACAGGTTCCTGCTTTTTTGGCAGTTTCATAATACCAACGTTTATAGTCCAACATGCCCAGTGTTTCCTGCATTTGTTCAATCTGGTTTATCACAGCCTCACGTTGCTCCTCGATAAGAGATAACCGCTTCTCTATTGTAGAATCACCTTCAAAACACCAGTCAATAAATATCTTAATGTCCTTTATTGACATTCCAGTCTTTTTTAAGCACTCTATGATAGACAGCCATTCAAAGTCTTCATCTTTAAACATTCTAATTCCACCGCCGGAACGTTCCACGAAGGGAAGCAAACCTTCTTTATCATAATACCGCAGCGTGGATGAGGTAACCCCCATTTTCTTTGCCATTTCTCCAACAGTATATAGCATACTTCTCTCCATTCCTATCATCGATTTTTCCCTATAAAAACCTCTTGACTTAAAGTCAACTTCAAGGTGTATAGTTTAATTCAACTTATAGATGTGATTTTAACATCACGTCAAATCAATGTCAATTAGGAGGAAAAGAATATGAATAGACCATACATTTTTTGCCATATGATGACTTCTCTTGATGGCAAAATCATGGGGAATTATATGGATACACCAGAAGGTCAAAGTGCCAGTGATGTGTTTTACAATATTTCATTCGGCAAAAATCCCTACTATCGTCATCAGGGATGGTTGTCCGGTCGTGTGACCACTGACGATAATTTTACTTTTTACCGTAAACCTGCACTTGATGAAAATGCTCCCACAGTTCCCGAAGATGACTTTGTGGCAAAGGCGGATGCCCCCATGTATTATGTCTCCGTGGACCCTTCCGGAAAACTGGGATGGGAAAACAGTGAATTAACCTATGTGGATACTACTGCCCATGTAATCGAAGTACTGACGATGAAAGCAAGTAATGCCTACAAGGCATTTCTAAGAAAACTGGGAATCTCCTACATCATCGCGGGAGAGGAAACATTGGATTTTGCACTTGCCATGGAAAAGTTAAAATCATTGTTTAGGATAGAAACATTAATGCTGGGTGGAGGAGGCGTCTTAAACTGGTCATTCCTACAGGCAGGGCTCTGTGATGAGATAAGTGTTGTAATCGCTCCCGCCGCCGACGGTTCCTCAAAGACTCCTGCTCTATTCGATACAAGAGATGATCTGGCTTCCGATAACCCAATCGGCTTTAATCTCAAAAGTGCTCAGGCCATGGATGACGGAAGTGTATGGCTGCGCTATATGGTTAAAAACAAGTAAAAGATGCTTGATAGATACCATATAACAATAACTATGAAATTAGCAAAATGGAGGTAGCTATTATGAACATAGAACAAATAAAATCAAATTTGGGAGCCGGTGCAGTATTCCCCATCGGTGAAGAAAATAAAGCATACGCAAAGTACTTTGCCGGACAGAGTTATCTGCATATGCTGTCCCTTGAAGGCGTAGTCATCGGTAATGTGACCTTCGAACCGGGATGCCGGAACAACTGGCACATTCATCATAAGGGCGGGCAGATCTTATTGGTTACAGCCGGTCGTGGTTATTATCAAGAATGGGGAAAACCGGCTCAGGAACTCCACCCCGGTGATGTGGTTAACATCCCCCCAGAGGTAAAACATTGGCATGGTGCCGCACCAGATAGCTGGTTTGCTCATCTTGCTGTGGAAGTTCCTGCAGCGGATGCCTCCAACGAATGGCTGGAACCAGTTTCAGATGACTGCTGGGGCAAGTAGCCTATATATAGTTCAGATAGGCCTACCCAATGGAAGCTGAGTAAGGAACCTCAGCTTCCATTCACTATGAACAGAGCGAATTGGACAAGGCTGACAGAACTTAATTATCATTCATTTCTTTGCCTGATGTGCTGTAATGATTGTGTAGCTATAAGCATTTACAGTTATCATACATCCGTCTACATCAATGTACCAGTTTTTCCCATTTCTTGTGATAATCGCATTCGGAGATTCTATTTTTGCTTTACACCAATCAACCACCTCATCTGTATCCAAAGAAAGATTTCTCTTAATTCGTACAACGCCTAATTCCGTTGTATGCAATTTATCCAAGTTCTCAAGTATTTCATTACTTATATTCATCCTTATAATCACTCCATATTATCGTTAATTTCAAAATTATGGCTATTCATGCAGCCTTTATTATACGATGTTTACTTTTACTGACTTAAGCCATGCTTCAATTGCTTGAGCCAATATAAATTGTTGCTGTAATACCGCTTTTCCTGTTTCAGGAATCTCTGGCAGATTCTCTTTACAATTAATATTATCTTCCAAATACGATTTTAAAGTTTTCACGTTGTCTTCAATATTGCGCAAACAAGCTTTTTTATTTTCTGGTGAAAGGCTATTCAAATTTACTATTACGGCATTAAAATCCAAAAAGATATTAATTGGATGAGAAGAAATTCCTAACATTAACGTTTCAAATTCCATCTCCCCTTCATCTGTTAAAGAATAAACGGCTTTCTCTGCCATTTTCCCCTCTTTCACCATAGTACTCTTTATATAGCCCTTTTCCTCCAACTTAATTACCTTTTTATATATTGAGGGCGTACTAATTTTCACCCACTTAGATATGTTACGATATTCTACCAATTTTTGAATGTCATATGCACTTAATGGTTCCTGCTTTACTATCCCTAATACAATTAAATCTATTGTTGTCATAATATCTCACTTTCTCTCTTGACAAACTACTATAATTTATAGTATTATATGCCCTGTCATTAATCTGCTGTAATTTATAGTACCATAAGTTACATCAAAAATCAATAAAGGAGAATGGATATGTATAAAAAAAATCCCCAAATTAGTATGGGAACAGAACCAGTTAAAAATCTTTTATTTAAATTAGGTGTTCCAATTATGCTTGGAATGCTTTTCACCGCTTTAGACAATATCGGCGATGCTTATTTCGTCAGTGGATTAGGGGTGAGCCAACTGTCTGGAATTCTTATCTGTGCACCGATTGGACAAGCCATCGTCGCATTAGGATTGCTGTTTGGCAATGGAGCCGGTGCTTATGTTCCAAGGTTACTAGGTTCAAAAGATATGGATAGAGCAAATAAAGTTGCTTCAACGGCATTATATGGAAGTTTGTTGTTGGGATTTATCGCAACAATTTTAATTTTTGTTAATCTGGAGCCAATTCTAAGAGCGTTGGGTGGAACCCATGAAAACATCAGCTTCGCAATGACTTACGCCAGAGTCTATGTTCCGTCACTAATACTTAATGTCTTTACCGTTACGATGAATAGTTTAAACTCCAGCGAGGGACAAGCCCGATTGGTAATGGTCGTTAATGTATTAACTGCTGTTTTGAACTTTATATTAAACCCTGTTTGCATCTATACACTCAAAATGGGCATTGCCGGAGCCGCCTACGCTACTGTGATAGCTCAGGGATTAGCAACTACTGTTTTAGTTTTAAATATCGCATTCAAGAGGAGCCTCTTTAACTTCAAAATTTCAAACATCAGTTTTGATAAAGATACCTTAGCACCTATATTTAAGGTTGGATTTTCCACTCTGACCTTTCAATTTTTAACCAGCCTCTCCATTACACTTATCAACACCCAGGCAAAAAAATATGGAGATTCGATGATTGCCGGAATGGGAGCCGTAACAAGAATTATGTCCATGGGAAGTCTGATGGTCTTCGGTTTTATCAAAGGATTCCAAGCAATCGCCGGGTATAATTACGGAGCAAAAAAATATGACCGTTTACATGAAGCAATTAAGACTTCCGTATTGTGGTCAACTGTATTTTGTGTGATTTTTGGCTTGGCGATGATCCTATTCCCCACAGAGATCATCTCTCTATTTTCAACAGGCGACACAGAAATGATTCATATCGGTCAACAGGCCTTGAGGGCAAACGGTTTATCTTTCATATTCTTTGGCTTCTATACCGTCTATTCTTCACTTTTTCTTGCGCTGGGAAAAACGAAAGAAGGCTTTTTACTTGGCAGCTGCAGGCAGGGGATTTGCTTTATCCCCATTATTTTAGGTCTTCCAATGATTTGGGGTACTAATGGTATCCTTTATGCTCAACCGATTTCTGATATGATCTCGGCTGTCATTACTGTGTTTATGATATTGCCTCTCCATAAGAAGCTTATGGGGCATGAAAGGCAATTAGAATTATGATATAGACCATTGAAGAACAAGATCAGGATACTTATATACGGACTTGTATGCAATTATTGGAATGGAACATATGGTTAAGAAAATCCCGTCTGCTTCCCGTATGGCAGACGGTGACAAAAGGCTTTATTTAACCGGAATATAAATATCAATTTGCGTATCTGCATGATCGGCCCCAAGAAAACGTTCATCATAAATCTCAAAATCTTCACGTTCATCCAAAGTTTCCTTCGTAAACAAAATCCAACTTCCCCAAATATAATCATAGGTTTTAATCAGCGTGTCCACAGTGCCTTTGTGTGTGAACACAGCATACCGTCCACCTGGAATTATCTTTGTATCCACACCTTCAGGTAATTGTCCAAGACCATCTACTTCTATACCAACGATCTCTGAAAACGCTACATTTCCATCTTTTGTTATATATGTTTTTTTCCTGTCCGTCTCACAGATTCCAAAACGACGAGCCACCGATGAAGCAGGTATTTGACTACATATTTCATTCAATCTATACCAAAGGTCAGGTAATATATTATCTAGCGTGGATGTTTCTCCACGGATACCGGCAACAGTAATTTTATCTAGTTCGACAATATGAGGCTTAATCGTTATGCCCTTAGCGAGATGAAGTATGGTTTCCCTGTCCAACATTTTTTTAGTACCAGTATATAAATCCACATTATTTTTACGGTAAATGATAGGGCTAACCCCATATGCAGATTTAAAGGCACGACTAAATGCTTCCGACGAACCAAAGCCACTATCCAACGCGATATCGATGATACGGTTTTTTGTATACAGCAGCTTTTTGCAGGAATTTGACAACCTTCTCTTCTGAATATAATTGCCGATTGGTTCCCCAATAACAGCAGTAAATATATGAGTGAGGTGATAAAGAGAATACCCTGCTACTTTTGCAATATCCTCTGAAAACAACTCTTCTTCCAGATTCTGCTCTATATATTCAATTGCTTTTTCAAGTGATAATAGATAATCCATCTTCACTCCTCCCCTCTGAATAATTATTGTACCACAAAGTCGCAATCCAAACTTCGCAAAATTTATCATGAATGGCGAGGTCTGTTTTGTTACGATAGTCCCGTACAACTCTTAAATAACAATGACTAGGAGATTATTTATGAATGCTATTGAAATTAAGAAATTAAAGAAGAGTTTTCACGGAAAGAAAAATCAGAAAACTGTGGAAGCGGTAAAGGGAATAAGCCTATCCGTAAAACCGGGTGAGATTTTTGGCTTTTTAGGGCCAAATGGTGCAGGGAAAACCACCAGTCTGCGTATGCTTACAACATTGCTGCCCATTGACGAGGGCAAGGTTGGAATTGGCAAATATGATGTGAAGAAAAATCCGAGCGAAGTCCGCAGGCATATCGGTTATGTAGGACAGCTTGGAGGTGCAGACATGGAAGCCACAGGGCGTGAGAACCTGATGTTATCCGGACGTCTCTATGGCATGTCTAAAAACAACGTACAAGAGCAGTCAGAACAACTAATAGATTTACTTGACTTAAGAGATATCATTGATAGATTGGTAAAAACCTATTCAGGAGGGCAACGCAGACGACTTGAAATAGCACTGGGTATCTTACATAAACCTGATGTTTTGTTTTTAGACGAGCCAACAACTGGTCTTGATCCACAAAACCGCGCAAACCTTTGGGAACACATCCTGAAACTGAAAGATGCCGGAATGACCGTGTTTCTAACTACCCATTACCTTGATGAAGCTGATGAACTTTGTGACCGTCTTTGCATTATGGATAAGGGTGTCATTGTTGCAGAAGGAACACCACAGTCACTTAAAAGAAAAATTTCTGGTGATGTTGTATCAATAAAACCGAAAAGTGAGCATGAAGACATTGCCCATATATTTAGTGGCGATAAAAACGTATTAGACATACGAACGGAAGGTGAGAAAACAAATTTATATGTCAGAAATGGTGCAATCGCCATGCCAGAGATATTCAATATGCTCAAAGCCAGGGATATTGAGTTGGAATCTGTTTCACTTTCACAACCATCCTTGGATGACGTATTTTTAAAGCAAACAGGCAGATCACTACGAGATACAGGAATGGAGGCTTCTTTATGAGAATATTATTGGAAATTTGGTTATTATTCAAACGTAAAATGTTGGAAACAATCCGTCAACCCGTCTGGGTCTTTATGGGGCTGACAACGCCACTTTTATATATTGCTTTATTCTCTCCCTTATTAAAGAATCTAAGCGATTCACCACTTAGTACTGGCGGGGTTTTAGATACTTTTGTCCCTGGCGTACTCACATTACTGGCTTTTATCGGAGGAACAGGTGCCGGATACGGAGTCATCGGAGAACTGCAGACTGGAGTCATTGAACGTTTACGCGTTTCCCCTGCCTCTCGGTTCTCCCTGCTTATGGGGACAATACTAAGAGATATCGTCGCTTTTCTAGTGCCTTCTACTTTGGTTTTATTCATTGCTCAATTGTTTGGTTTCAAAGCACATATAGGGGGTTTGCTTGTCATGCTTCTTCTTCTGAGCCTGCTCACCGCAATCGTATCCGCATGGTCAGGCAGTCTTGGTCTGATCTTAAAGCAGGCCAGCAGTATGGCAGCACTCGTGGCCGGGTTGGAATTGCCGCTTACACTACTTTCAGGTGTGTTACTTCCAATCTCTTTAGGCCCAAAATGGCTGCAAGCCATAGCGCACATCAACCCGCTATATTATGCGGTAGAAGCGTCCCGCGTATTGGGTGCCGGCACAATTATCAGTCCTGAAGTCTTCAAGGCTTTTGTTGTTATCATACCGCTGACTGCAATAACAATTTTTTGGGCTACAAACGTATACCGCAGGGCGATTTCGTAAAAAGGAGGCAGAAAGCCTTAGCAGAATAGACAGAAGCAAATGGGATAATCTGTTGCGTTTTTTAGTAAAGATTTGTTATAATTAATATAACATCAGAACCTCTGTGATATCCGCAGTAGTCAAATTATTGAATTTGATTCTTAGTTTTAGATCATTTGTAATGTAGCATTAATACAGACACTGAAAATTTAATATGATGTTGGTGTGAAAGGTGTGGTGCTAATATGGGATCTTTTGAGAAAGTAAATTCCGGTATGCCGGGGCTTGATAATATGTTGGATTATATGCGTCTGGGCGATAACGTAGTGTGGCAGGTTTCATCCCTGGATGATTATATGCTATTTACAGAGTCTTTTGCACGGCAGGCAGCGAAAGATGGTCGTAACTTAATCTATATCCGCTTTGCCGAGCATAAGCCAGTTTTGAAAGACTTATCTGATATCAAAGTCTATGAGCTAGATGCGTCCTCTGGTTTTGAGAGCTTTACGGTCAATGTTCACAACATCATTACCCAGGAAGGGAGGGGCGCCATATACTTTTTTGACTCCCTCTCCGACCTGCAGGTTGCCTGGTCCACAGACTTAATGATGGGAAATTTCTTTTGCGTGATCTGTCCCTATCTGTTTGAGCTGGACACCATTGCATACTTCCCTGTCTTGCGGGCACATCACAGTTTCGAAACCCTGGCCAGAATACGTGAAACTACACAGATTCTCCTGGACATATATTCCGATGAACATGTGCGGTATCTTCACCCAATTAAGGTTTGGAATCGTTATTCACCAGAGATGTTTCTTCCCCACCGCATGGAGGAGGATGGCACCTTTTTCGTCCTGACAAATGGCATTGATATGAGTGCATTTTACTCGCTTTTGCATGCTCAGAGCACTTTTCAAGGCAAACAAGACCTGGACAGTTATGAACGGTTTTTTCAGGCGGCAATGGACAGCTATTTAAGCGGTAGAATGGATGAAAAAACCACTAAAAAGATTATATCCAGCATGATGACACGCGACAAAAAAATTTCAACTCTGATCTTAAAGTATTTTGAGCCCAAGGATTATTTTTTCATAAAAAACCGGATGATTGGCACCGGCACTATCGGCGGCAAAGCATGCGGCATGTTAATTGCAAGGAAAATATTGGAATGCCAATTACCGGATTATAATCGCTATATGGAACCTCATGATTCCTTTTTTATCGGCACAGATGTTTTTTACTCCTATATCGTAAATAATGGCTATTGGAAGCTTCGTATTGCACAAAAGAACGATGATACTTATTTTTCCGCAGGTAAACAATTACAACAGTCTATGTTGCAAGGCATATTTCCTGAAGCCATACGAGATCAATTTCGACGCATGCTCGCATACTTCGGCCAAAGTCCCATCATCATCCGTTCCAGCAGCTTTTTAGAGGATGGGTTCAATAATGCTTTTGCCGGAAAATATGATTCGGTATTTTGTGCGAATGCGGCGTCACCCGAGGAGAATCTAAAAACCTTTGAACATGCAGTAAGAAGGGTCTATGCAAGCACTATGGATCCCTCCGCTCTTGAGTACAGAAGGAGCAGGGGATTAAGTCAAAGTGACGAGCAGATGGCAATCCTGGTTCAACGTGTCTCCGGCACACGGTTCGGTGACTACTTTATGCCCTGTGCTGCAGGTATAGGTTTTTCATATAGCCTTTACCGTTGGAGCGATGATCTGGATCCTAATGCAGGGATGCTACGACTGGTGGCAGGCATGGGAACTCGAGCAGTAGACAGAACTGACGGCGACTATCCCCGTCTTGTGAACCTGGATAAACCGGAACGAACTCCCCTGACCGGCACGGATCACCGGCACCGATTTTCACAAAGAAATGTGGATGTAATTGTGTTTTCGAGAAATGTAATGGAAAGCATAAATTCATACGAGCTTTTGCCACAGCTTCCAGCTTGGTATAAAAAGCTTATAGCCGAACATGACGTGGAAGCTGAGCTATCTTTTTATGAGCGCGGCCAGGCACGGGATGTTCTCTTCATATCCTGTGAAGGTGTTGTCCAAAACAATACGTTTATTGCCATGATGGGAAATATATTAAATACCCTGGAAGAACAATACGGGAGCCCCGTGGATATCGAATACACTGTTAACTTTAATCAAGATGGAAACTTTGTAGTAAATCTTGTGCAATGCCGCCCGCTTTCCATCTGGAAGGCTGCCGAGACTATCCCACTTCCTGATCTCGAGGAAACGGACATCCTATTCAAGGTAAAAAAATCCTTTATGGGAAATACCGCCATGCAACAAATTGACTACGTTATCTGGGTTGATTCCAAGCAGTACTATGAATTTCCATATATTCAAAAGAGTCAGGTTGTACTTGCCATCGATAAAATCAATTCCCTCTACAAAAACACTGGCAAAAGAATCTTGCTTGCTGTACCGGGCAGAATTGGCACATCTTCACCGGAACTGGGGATCCCCGTAAGTTTTTCAAACATTTCAAACTTTAATGTGATATGTGAGTATTCTGACGGTCAAACAGGATACATGCCGGAACTCTCCTATGGAAGCCATATGTTTCAAGATCTGGTGGAATCGAATATATTTTACATTGCTATATTAGAAAATGAAGACACTCTGATATTTAACAAAGAATTCTGGAATGGAAAGAAAAATATATTCCCTGAGATTTGCCCCGGATTTGTTAACCTTTCGGATATTGTAAAAGTCTATGAGGTCGATTCATTGGCGCTCTATGCTGATATTAAAGGACAGATTGCGCTATGCGGTATTGTAAGCATCTAGTGTGACATACTCAAGATTTTATCTCTATTCAAATAATTATTTGACTTATTGCAACATCTTGTATAACCCCTCTTTATACCAATGGAGCATCCGCCCTTACCGAAAGGCGAGTACCATGCTGTGAAGCCTGAAAAGTCATTTAAAATTAGCATTTCATCAAAGTGAGTTCTCATCCATATAATTTTTATAAGGTTTACCACCACGACAATGGAAATTTAAAAAACACTGGACGTGTTGGTAAACCATAACATCTTTTGTCTAAATATCGGTGTCATCTTTGCGCCATAAAGTATGTAAATATATAGGCATAAAGCATACCACCATCTAAAAAAGGTTTGTCCATTGTCATCGTATTTCTTCATATAATTTTCAGCTATACCTCCCAAAATACCTGCTCCCACCAAAGCTAAAATGCCGAACATTAATTTCCCTGGACTTCCGGCTGTTGAAGCTGATCCACATAGCATGAAAAGAAATATGAAAGAAAAAAAAGCAGGCAACCAGCCAAGACCCTCCATGATATGTCCAAATTTGTTTCGTGGATCATGAACAGCATGGCTGATTGGTAAATCATATTTAGAGGCTATTATAAAGCCAACAACCAGTATCCAAATATATGTGGTACTTTTTATCTTTCATGGTCACATCCTCCTTACGCTTTTATTATAACAAAACGCATATAAATCAACAAACATATAAAAAGCGTTTTGTTACAACGTTCACTCAGGCATCGAAATCTTTGATTTCGTTTATGCCGTGTGGTTGTTATATCTGCAATTTTTTTCGCAAATTAGCAGGAGAGCCATTTTCATTAGCAAACTTTGAGAAAATCTTGCTAATCATTAGCAAGCTAATTTGTGCTGAAATACTTATGTTCAACTTCTCTATGGGCATTCTGATTAGCAAAA